>DATNPP010000423.1:0-2155 GCA_036703175.1 Oscillatoriaceae cyanobacterium | reverse complement strand
AGGTTTCATGCGCCTGTCTCTGCTCTGCTCGTGCCTGACGGCTCTGCTGCTCGCGACCCCGGCGATCGCCGCGACCGCCACTCCGACGGCGACGCCCAAGCCGCACGTTCAAAAGATGGCCGATGTCCCGATCATCGCGGGCGCCCGATGGAACGCCATGTCGACCGCCGAGAAGAAGGCGCTGGTCGAAGGCGTCGTCGAGGGAATCGTCGCCGATGGGCTCCTGCATGGCCTGTTGGGAGGCGAGATGCCCGTCGACGACACGACGCGCGACCTGTACAACTACTGTGCCACGCATCAGTCCGAGCTGATCGCCTACCTGGACAAGAACAACGCCAATTTGAAGACCAAGATCGGCGTGCGGGCACAGGTGATCGGCTTCTTTCTGGGCGCGCATCCCGGCTACAACAAGCGCATGCTGGGGGTCGCGAACCAGCGGCTGAGCGAGCTCGAGAAGGCCCATCCCGAGTACTTCCGCACGCCGACGCCCGCGCCTTCGAAGTAGGCTGGGGCGTTCTCGCGCAGCCGTCGCCGGCGGGCAGGCGTCAGGTCGCGACTTGGTCGGCGCGTCCCGTCGCGGCGGCCAGCTCGGCGGCCACCTGCTCGGCGATCGCCGAGTGGGCCATCGTGGGCGCGACTTGAATCAGCTCGTACTCCGCGACGCCGGCCACGTGGAAGGGATCCTCGCGAAGAACCTCGCGCAACGCGTCTTCATCGTCGCCACGGGCCAGGATCACGCCGCCGACGCGAGGCACCCGTCTTCCGGAGAGCATGAAGCGGCCGCTCGCGTAGTGGCGCTCGAGGAAGGCGCGGTGATCGTGGAGCAGCGCATCGACAGTGTCGAGCGCGCCCGTGTAGCGCAGCAGAACGAGGAACATGACGGGTGACCCTTTCAGGATGCCCGGGAAGCGCCGCCTTGAAGGATGGCGCATTCACCGCTAGGATGAGACGTTCGGAATCGCGAACGATTTCTTCTTTCAATCTAGCACCAAAACCTGCAATCATGCGCGTCGACACGCCGCATCTCGAGCGACGACGTCAGGAGCCTCATGGAAGCCAAGCCCTTTCACCTCAACTTCGACGACCTGCCGTGGGGCCGCTATTCCCACGGCCGCTTCGGCAGCGAGGACAAAGAAATCACGGACGGAATGAGCGCCCGCAAGCTCAGCTGCGTGCTCACGCGCCTCGCGCCCGGCGAGGTCTCCTGCCCTTACCATTTCCATCGCATGGGCGAGGAGCTGTTCATCATCCTGGAGGGCACGGGCACGCTGCGCTACAACGGCGAGACGCGCCCCTTGAAGCCGCACGACGTGATCACTTGCCCGCCGGGACCCGGCAGCGCGCACCAGTTCATCAACGACAGTGAGGGCCCTCTGGTCTACTACGCCATCAGCACGCGCGAGCGGTTCGAGATGGTCGAATATCCGGACTCGGGCAAGGTGCTGACGCGGGCGCGCAACGACGCCGATCGGGCGGTCTACCTGTTCAAGCAGGAGGCCGGTCGCGTGGACTACTACGAAGGCGAGAGCTGATGCGCGCTCGCCTGGCCGGCATCTTCTCGATCCTGCTGCTGGCCCTGGGGCTTTCGTCTTCACCGGCACCGGCTCGCGAGGACTGGTCGGTGCTTCACGGTGACAAAAGCCCGGCCCGCATGAGCGACGTGCTCGCCGCGATGGGCCGCTCGGACGTGGTCTTCGTCGGCGAATCGCACCCGGTGCTCGAGCACCAGCGCATCGAGGCGAGCCTGTTGCGTCAGGCCTACGCAGCGTACGGGCAAACGCGCCATGTGGCCCTCTCGCTCGAGATGATGCCGACCAACCTGCAGCCGGCACTCGATCGCTACTTGCGCGGCGAGATCGATTGCGCGACACTCGTCGCCGCCTGGACGCGCTGGACGCACTTCGACGACACCTACCGCCCCGCGGTCGACTTCGCCAAGGCGCACGGGCTCCACGTGGTGGCCGCCGACGTGCCGGTGAAGATCTGCCGCCGCGTCATCGCGGACGGACTGAGCGCTCTCACGCCCGACGAGCAAAAGCTGGTCGCCCCGACGCCGCTGCCGTCCCCACAAAATGCCTGGCTGCTGCGGTACGAGACGTTTGCCCCCAAACTCTGGCACAGCACCGATGACCCCTTGCATCGCGCTTACGCGCTG
>DATNPP010000414.1:0-5137 GCA_036703175.1 Oscillatoriaceae cyanobacterium | reverse complement strand
TCCCCTTGGCGACGATGCCGCCGCCGTCGTCGTCCGGTTCATCCGGGCATGCGCCACCTTGCGGGGCGTTTCCGGCCGGAGCGAGGTAATACGCGATGAACGAATAGGCGTCGACGGCGTTCGCCGAGACGAACAGGGGCGGGCGCCCGTCGACGGTGAAGGTCAAGCGCGAGAGCAGGCGCGTCTGGTGAAAGTAGAGGCCCTCGATGCCCTTGCCGAGCTGGCCGAAGATGTCCGTAACCAGTAGGACGTGGCCCTGGTAGGCCACGAGCGTGTCCGGAAACATGCGAAAGCGATTGAGATCGGGGAGCATGGCGACCTCCCGGGCCAAGTGCGTGGGTAGCGCGCAGCCCAGTTTCGAACATAGCCCGGCCGTGCTCGCCCACGAACAAACGAGCGCCTGACGAGGCGCCGAAAAAGACGCCCGCCCGATGCCGGACAGGCGTCATTCCGCGACGGATCAGGCGCGGGTGCTCGCGGCGACCAGCTCGATCAGCGCGTCGCCGAATTGCTCCGCATCGGCCGGCTTGCGGCTGAAGACCATCTTCTCGTCGCGCACCACGGGGCGATCGACCCACACGGCGCCGGCGCGCTCCAGATCGCGCCGAATGCCCGGCCAGGAGGTCACGGTCTTGCCGGAGAGCACGTCGGTGTCCGCGAGCAGCCAGGGGCCGTGGCAGATCGCACCGATCGGCTTGTCTGCGTTCACGAACGCGCGCACGAACGCCAAATGCGCGCTCGACTGGCGCATGGTGTCCGGGCTCTTGAGGCCGCCCGGAATCAACAAGGCGTCGTAGTCGTCCGGATTGGCGTCTTTCAAGAGCTTGTCCGCCTTGACGCCCGCGGCCGGCTTGCCGTGGCTCTCGCCCTCGATGTGCGCCAGATGGCGATCGTCCGGCGCCAGCACCTCGACGGTCGCGCCGGCGTCACGCAGGCGTTGCATGGGCACGTCGAGTTCGGTCTGCTCGAATCCGTCCGCAACGATCGCCGCGACCTTTTTGCCCGCCAGGCGTTGGCCGGTGGCCTGTGGCGGCCGCTCAGCCACGGTGGGCTGGCTGCCGGTGAATACCTGAGCGTTTCCCTTTTTCGGTTCCGTCATTGTCATCCTCCGGCGGGCACGCATGCCCGTTCCACACTCATGGCCCCATTCTAGACACGATGGGCCTCCACACAAGCACCAGCCGGAGATCTCAAAGCGGACTCATTCGCCGTCCGTCTCGAGCGGAATGGCGCGCTTGCTCGCCTCGACGGCCAGGAACGTCGCGACGGTCACGAGCGCGATCGCCGCCCAGTCGTGCGCGTAGATCGGCGTCAAATCCAGCACGCGTGACAACGGCGTGTAGATCGCCGCCAGCTGCACGATGACGGCCGCGCCGAGAAAGGCGACGAAGGCCCGGTTCACGCGCTTTCTCAGACCCCCGAACGGCGACGTGGCGCGATCGCTGAGCGCATGCACGAGCAACGACCAGGCGATCGCCGCGAACGCCAGCGTGTGACCGTGCGCCTCGCTCATGTGGCGCGTGCCCCATTCGCCGATGCCGACGGTCGCCGCCCCGATGATGAGCCCATGCCACACGATTCCGGCCAATCGGCCTGCCGGCAACAGGGCCACGCGGCGCGGCAGCGGGCGGCGCTCGAGCACGCGCGGATCCGTGTCCTCGAGGGCGAGGCCCAGGGCCGGAAACGCGTGCATCACCAGATTGAGGTAGAGCAGCTGCAGCGGCAACAACGGCAGCGGCAGGGCCAGCACGGCCGCGAAGAGCGAGGCCAGCATGGCCGCCATCGAGCAGGTCAACAGGTAATCCAGCGCGCGCTGGATGTTCAAAAAGGCGCCGCGGCCCTCGCGAATCGCCGCGATCAACGTCGACAGGCGTTGATCGGTCAAGATGCCCACGGCGGCGTCCTTGGCCGCGTCCGAGCCGTCCCCCATCGCAATGCCGACCGAGGCCCGGCGCAGGGCCGGCGCGTCGTTCACGCCGTCGCCGGTCATCACGACGACGTCGCCGGCGTTCTCGAGCGCCTCGACGAGCTCGAGCTTGCCTTTCGGCGTCACGCGCGCGTAGGCGTCCGCGCCGATCGCGGGGTGGGCGGTCGCCACCGCGACCTGCGGCTCGCCATGCTCCCGCAGATCCAACATGCGGGCGATCGCCCGCGCCGTCGCCGGCTGATCGCCCGTGAGCATGATCGTGCGAATGCCGGCCCGATGCGCGTCGTGCAGCGCCTGGCGGGCCTCTTCGCGCGGCGGATCGAGCAATCCGACCAGCCCCAGAAAGCGCCAGCCGTCCTCGATGTCCGCGCGTGCCCAGCGCTCGGCGAGGGGTTTGTCGGCGATCGCGAAGACCCGCATGCCCTGCTCGGCGAGGGTCTGATTGGCCGCCAGCCAGTAGGCCTTGTCGGTGTCGTCGAGCGGGCGCTCGCCGTCCGGCGCCAGCGAACGATCGGCACGCGCCAACACCTGCTCGGGCGCGCCCTTGGCGAACAAAGTCGTCCGATGCGCGTCGGTCGCGACCACGACCATCCAGTGGCGGGCGGGCCCCGGTGCCAGCGTCGACAAGCGCCGCCAGCGGGCGCGCGGATCCGCCACGTCGGCCTTGCAGGCGGCGACCAGCAGCGCCGCCTCACTCGGATCCCCGTGCGGCACCCAGCGATCGCCGTCGCGTTCCAGGGCGGCGTTGTTGCAGATCTGCGCGGCCTCCCAGAAGGCCGTGAGTGCGCGCGCGTCGGGCGAATTCGCCGATTCGGCGCGCACGAGGCCCGCGCGTTGCCAGCCGGTGCCGCTCACGCGATAACGGCCCGCCGGCGTGTGCAGGGCCGCGACGGTCATGGCGTTCGCCGTCAACGTGCCGGTCTTGTCCAGACACAGCAGATTCACCGTGGCGAGCGTTTCGAGCGAATCCAGTCGCCGTAGCAGAAAACCCTGCCGGCTCAGGCGCCGCGCGCCGGCGGCCAGCGCGAGCGTCACGACCGTGGGAAATCCCTCGGGCACGGCGGCCACCGCGAGCGCGATCACCGTCTGCCCGACCTGCCACAGCGATCGCCCCTGCTGCAGTTCGAGCACCAGAATGACGATCGCCATCGCCACCACCACCCACAACAAGGTCCGCCCCAGGGCCTCCAACCGTCCCGCGAGCGGCGACGTGAGGCTGGGACGGGCGCTCAACAGACGCCGTATTTCGCCGAGCTGGGTGTTCATGCCCGTGTCGGTCACGGCCACGAGGGCATGCCCCGTGAGCAGCATGGTGCCCGCGAAGAGCGCATTCGTCCGCTCGGCGAGCGGCGCGTCCGCTCCCGACAGCGCGTCGAACCGCTTCTCGACGGGCAACGATTCCCCCGTGAGCAGCGACTCGTCGACCTCGCAGGCACCTTCTATCAAGCGGCCGTCCGCCGGAACGCGATCGCCGGCCTCGAGCGCCACGATGTCCCCCGGAACCAGCAGCCTGGCGGGAAGCACTGCCAGATGGCCGTCGCGCCGCACATGCGCCTGAGGCGCCGCGAGGCGGCGCAACGCCGCGCTCTCGCGCTCCGCCTGCGCGTCCATCCAGACGCCCATGCCCGCATTGAGCAGCACGACGACGGCGATCGCCACCGCGTTCAATCGCTCCCCGAGCACCCAGGCGACGATGGCCGACACGACGAGCAGGGCCATCAGCAGGTTTCCGACCTGCCGGGCGATCAGATGCCACCAGCGCGGCCCCTCGAGCGTTTCGACCTCGTTGGGGCCGTATTCGGCAAGGCGGCGCCGCGCCTCGTCGCTGTCGAGCCCTGCCGACGTGACGCCGAGCGCCTCGAGTGTCGCCTGGGATGTGCGTTGGGACCAGTCCGACACGTCGTGCCCTCCGCTCGAGGCCGGCACCGCGCCGCCCGGAGCATTATAGGCGCGGCCCGAGCGACGGCGGCAACGAAGTGGCGACGGTTCGCGCGCGAGCCGGGCGGAAATTCAGGTCTCGTCCCTGCGACTGAGCTCGAGCCTAGAGGCGCGCCGTGAGATCGAAGTGGACCTCGATGGGATCGGCGACGCGCACCGTGCCCAGAAAGAGCGTGGGCGGCGCGACGTCGAAGGCCTTCATCGAGAGGGTCTTGCTGCCCGTCAGATGCAAGGTGTCGCCCTCGAGGCGGCCGCTCGCCTCCACGTCGGCGGGCCGTTCGACGCCGGCCACGAGCAGCGTGCCGTCGGCGCGGGCCTGAACGTCGCCCGCCGGCGAGACGCTCACCGTGCCGCGATCGGCGCTGAAGCGAATCGTGGGATAGCGGTCGGACTTGAGCGCGTGGGCCATGTTCGTGTCGAGCAGCCCCTCGCCGGACTTGAGCGCGCCGACCGGCACGTCGATTTCGAGATGCGAGAAGCCACGCGCGAGGCGCTCGGCCGGGCTGTTCTGGGTGCTCTCCGGCAGCGTCACGGCAATGTGCCACTCGGTGGCCTGGCTGCTGTAGCGGTGCAGCGTCGAGTCTCCCGTCAGCCAGAGCTTGCTCTCGCTCGCGAAGGTGACCGGCGGCGCCGGCACGTTCGCGGCGGACGACCGGAGGCTCACGGCGATCGCCACGTTCGAGCGGTCCGGCGCGGCGAGGCCGGGGGCGGCAAGCGCCATTCCGGCGGCGAGCAGGGCGAGCGCCCCGAGCGTGGTTTTCGACATCTGCTTTCCTCCCGGCGATCGCGTCGCCCGTGGTCTTTCCGGCCCTGACGGCCTCTTTCGCTCCCCATCGTAAGGCGCCCCCGATCGAACCGAATCCGCAGGAACTACGGTCGTCCAATCACGCCGTTGGCCCGATGCTGGGACACAAGGAGGCCGCCCTCACCCCGGCGGAATTGACGATGAAAACTACGCAACTGCTTTGGTCCACTTCGCTCGCCGCCACCGTGGTGCTCGGCCTCTGCGCCCCGAGCCTGGCCGACGTGCCGCTCTGTTCGTCGAGCCCCGTGCAGCTCGACGCCGGCGGTCGCTTGCAGATGCTCGGCTTCGGCGAGTCGCTGCAAGATCCCTACAAGAGCGGCAATCGCCTCTACCTCTTCGACAAGGAGTCGCGCCTCTGGCTCACGGCAAACTCGCCCTACGCCCGCTTTTTCACCCAGCTGGCCCTCGGCGGCGAAGACCAGGTGCTCGCGCCCAACCCGGGCGTCGCGCTGACGCTGCTGGACATG
>DATNPP010000412.1:0-2193 GCA_036703175.1 Oscillatoriaceae cyanobacterium | reverse complement strand
CGCTCGATCGCGCGATCGGGTACGCCTGGACCAGCAGCAGCTTGAGCGGCGTCTATCCCAGCCCCAATACGCCCGCGTTGCGCATCAACTACAACGGCGAGGAGATTCCGCTGCGCGTGCTGCCGCTCGAAACGGGCGACGGCTTCGGCCAGCCTTGCAGCACCGCGGCGTTCCAGCAGATGCCGCTCAAGACCGAGACGATCACGGACATCGTGTCGGACTACTACACCTGCTACCCCAGCAAGTTCAACGATCTCGACACCACCGCCAGCGACGGCGGCGATCAAGCCACCGAGCTGCGCCGCATCCTCGATCTCACCGCGGCGGCGCCGCCGCCCACGAGCAATCAGGACCTGCTGGGCATCGAGGCGATCGGCTTCGGCGCGGACGTCGCGCCCAGCGCCTGCTCGCACGCGGTGTTCGCGAACATCACGATGCAGCGCGAGGGGCGCTAGCCCCGCGTGAAGATCAGCGCCATCGTTCCGACGCAGGCGCGCGAGCCCTATCTTCGACGCCTCGTCACCTGCTTTTCGGCCCAGACGCACCGCGACGCCGAGCTGTTGATCCTCGACGACAGCCCGGCGCCCTCGCCGTACTTCGTCGAGGCACGCCACGGCGACGCGCGCGTGCGCTACTTCTACATGGCGCCGGGGCTGTCGCTGGGCGAGAAGCGCAACTGGCTGATCGAGCGTGCCACGGGTGAGGTGATCGCGCATCTCGACGACGACGACTACTACGCGCCGGCGTATCTCGAAACCATGCTGGCGGAACTCGAGGGCCACGACTTCGTCAAGTTGAGCGGCTGGTATTGCTACCAGGTGCGGGAGCGCTTTCTCGCCTACATGGATTCCGAGCCCGATGCCGTCGATGCGGCCAAGGCCGCTCTGCTGATTTCCACCGTGGAGCCGATCGTCGTGAGCCCCATGGACGCGACGATGCGCGAGGTGCTCGCCAACATGCGCTGGGGTTTCGGCTTCTCGTACGTCTACCGCAAGGAGGCCTGGCAGGCGGCGAAGTTCCCCGCCATGACCTTCAAAGAGGACATCTACTTCCTCGCGGAGCTGCTGAAGCAGGGCTGTCGATTGAAGTGCCTGCGCGATCGCCGGGGCATCGTCCTGCACATCCTGCACACGACGAACACGTCCCGATTGATCGCCCAGTATGCGCCGCCCGCCTTTCTGTTGGACGAGCTGTTCGGCGCGGCGATCGCGCCCTTTCTGCAAGACGCCGTGGAGGCCTCGTAGCCCGGCCCACGCTTCAGGGCCGGGCCCGGCACGTCGATAAGCCATGCGAAGGAGATTCCAGCGTGCCCCCTGAAACGCCGGCAGGCGATCGCGAAGCGACGCTCCTCGCGCACCTCGAGGCCCAGCCGCGCGAGGCGAACGGGCATCTCGAGCTCGCCTTCCTCTACTATCAAACGGCGCGCTTCGAGGCCGCGTTCGAGGCGATCGCGCGCAGTTTGGCGTTGAATTCCGGCGCGGCCGCGGCTTATCAGCTGCTCGGGCTGATACTCGGCGCGCTCGGGCAACCCGCGTATGCCGCCCGGGCCTTCGAGGCGTCGTTGGCGCTCGAGCCCGACAACGAAACGGCGCGCCATTGCCTGCAGGCCTGCCGACAGCAACCGGCGACAGGCGCGCTTCCCGCGGACCGATCGGCGCGCGTCGAGCGCCTGCTCGAGGCCCGAACGCCGACCCTCAGCGCCTGTTTGATCGTCAAAGACGAGGCCGAGAACCTGCCGCGTTGCCTGGAATCGGTGCGCGATTGGGTGAGCGAGATCGTCGTGGTCGACACGGGCTCGACCGACGGCACCGTGGCGATCGCCGAGTCCTTCGGCGCCCGCGTGCACCACTTCGACTGGTGCGACGACTTCTCGGCCGCGCGCAACTTCTCTCTCGCGCACGCGACCGGCGATTGGGTGCTCGTGATCGACGCCGACGAGACGCTCGTCGTCGACGATCCGGCCGCGTTCCGCTGGGCGCTGCACCAGCGCGCCTGCGCCGGGTACATCACGGTGCGCCACGATTGGCGAAGTTCCGAGGAAACCGACAAAGTGCTCGTGCTGCGTCTGTTCCAGCGGCACGCGCGCATTCGCTTCGCCGGGCACCTGCACGAGAACGTCGGCACGGCGATCGCCGAGCTCGGCTGGCCTATCGGGCAGCTCGAGACGATCGCCTTGAGGCACGCGGGCGCCTC
>DATNPP010000410.1:0-4152 GCA_036703175.1 Oscillatoriaceae cyanobacterium | reverse complement strand
GATGTCCAGCGTGTCGTCCGAGGCGCCGAGCACCTCGATGCCCGAGAGCGTCACGCTCGAACCGCTCTTGGTCGACACGAGCGCCGTCACGGCGTAAGTGCCGCCGCCAGGCACGGCGACGGTGTACTTGCCCTCGTTGTCCGCAATGGCGGCACCGGCTGGAATGAAACTCCCGAGGGCCGTGAAGGCGACCTTCGCGCCCGCCACGCCCGTCTCGTCGGAGCGCGCCAGCAACTGGAAGCCGGCGCTGCCCGCATCGGTGCCCGCGCCGCCGTCCTGGGCGTTGCCGCCGCCCGCGGCGATCACGTTGCCGCCGCCGGCCGCGATCACGGCCACCTGCTCGGCAGCGCCATAGATGGTGCCGCTCACCGAGACGGTCGCGCCGCCCGTGAGGGCCTGGCCCAACGTCGACGTCAGCGCATCCGGCATGCAGGCGCTCAGAGTCAAGGCTGCGAGCGGGACGAGGGCGAAAGTCATTTTCTTCATGCAATTCCTCCAATACGGGTGCTTCAGTATACCCGACGCGCGAGGGCGCGCAAGCCGCTCAGTTGTCGGCCTGCCAGCGATCCGCTATCATGACGCCAACCAAGCGATCCCAGTTCCATCGTTCAAGGAGACTTTCCATGGAAAGAACTTTCCTCGCCGTCAAGCCGGACGGCGTGCAGCGCGGCCTTTCGGGCGCGATCATTCAGCGTTTCGAGCAAAAGGGTTACAAGCTGGTCGGATTGAAGTTCATGCAGGTGACCCGCGCCCAGGCCGAGAACCACTACGGCGAGCACAAGGGCAAGGGCTTCTTCGAGGGCCTGGTCAACTTCATCACCTCGGGCCCGATCGTCGCGATGGCCTGGGAAGGCCCCAACGTCATCGCCACCGCGCGCAAGATGATGGGCGCGACCAATCCGGCCAACTCCGAGCCCGGCACGATTCGCGGCGATCTCGCCACCGACATCGGCCGCAACATCATTCACGGCTCGGATTCGCCCGAGAGCGCCCAGCGCGAGCTCGGCATCTTCTTCAAGCCGGAAGAGCTGATCGACTGGCAGCGCACGAACGAGCCCTGGATCAAGGAGTAAGCCGAAACGCCTTCCGCGGAAGGAAGACGCTTGCCGCTTCGTGCGGACCGCCCCAAATGCTAGACTCCGTCGTGGAAGCGATGGAGGTGGCATATGGGGCGGTTTTTTCGTGCACTGCTGACGACGAGCCTGCTGTTGGCGGCCGCCGACACGCTCGGATGCGGCCGCGCGCTGCAAGGGGCCGTCGCCGCTGCGCCGGCGCTGCTGCCCATCAGCGACGCGCAGGAAATTCAGATCGGCGCGCAGGCGGCGCAGCAGGTGCTTCAACAGACGCCGGCGCTCGCGAATGCCTCGGTGCAGGCCTACGTCGACGCCGTCGGCCAAAAGGTGGCCGCGCACTCGGATCGCACCAACATCCCCTATCACTTCACGGTGATCGCGTCGACCGATCTGAACGCCTTCTCGCTGCCGGGCGGCTACGTCTTCATCACCAAGCCCTTGCTCGCGCTCATGAGCAACGAGGCCCAGCTCGCGGACGTGCTCGGGCATGAAGTCGGGCACATCGCGGCCAAGCACTCCGTCGCTCAGATTCGCGAAGCGGCGATCGCCCAGGGCATCGAGACCGCGGCGATCGGCAACGATTCGGGCGTGACGAAGGCGATCGCCGACGCCGTGATCACGTTGGTGGAGCGCGGATACGGTCGGGCGGACGAGCTGCAGGCCGATCAACTCGGCGCGCTCTACGGGTCGCGCGCCGGCTACGATCCCAATCAGCTCTGGCAGTTTCTGACGGCGCTCAGCAACGTCACCGGCGAGTCGCCGCCGTGGCTCTATCCGCTCGAGACCCACCCGCCGGCGGCCGAGCGCGTGAGCGATCTCAAGCAGTACATCACCGACCAGCACCTCGGCGGCGTCACGCTCGACGCCAGCGCGTTTCTGCAGGCGACCGCGGCCCTGCGCTGATTGATAAGGGCGCGCTCAAGCGATCTCACGGTTTAACATAAAGCCACTTGCCTGCCCGCTCCATTTTGGCGTATCATGTCAGCAGCCAGGTGCTTTCGCTGCGTCGCCGCTTCGTCGCTCTACGTCCTCGCCCGCCTGGCCGCTCCCGCACGGGAAGAAAGCGAGGCCCGCCATGGCGAACGCGCAGCCGCCCAGACCCCCTTCGCGCAAGCGACCGAAGGCCGGTGCCCAACATCCGCGCAAGCTCGCGGGCGTGTGGACGCCCGATCGCGCGCGTCGCCAGTGGGAGCTGCATCATCCGGAGCGGCCCGAGGTGGCGGCCGCCCTGGAGCGGCTCTATCGCCTCTCGCATTAGAGCGAAGGCCTGACGAGGCCGCACCGTCGCCCTTGTCCTGGAAGGCTCTGGCGGCGTCGGCCTCCTTGCCAGCGCCTCCCAGTCCTGCGGGCTTTGGGCACGGCCTCGTCAGGCCTCCGCTCTAGGCCTCGTTCAGGCCCCAGATGGCGGACCGAAGGCGATCGAGCCCGCGCTGGTTCTGCACGCGCACTTCGACCGTGCCGAGGCAGTCGAGGTCCTCGGCGTGCACCAACTCGCGCAGGAGGCGCCGTACGCAGTGCAGGCTGCCGCGCGATTCCGGAAAGCGGTGGCTCGAGTAGACCACGCCGTTGAGGACGATTTCTCCGACGATCATGCGAGCCTCCTGGGCCTCCGCTAACCCTTTCCCCTCGAGGGAGAGGGTCGGGTGAGGGGGAAAAGCGAGCCCGGACGGCTCGCGTTCTGTATCAGACCGTGACGCCGGAGAGCATGCCGGCTCCTGCGGGCAAAATTGGCACGTAGGGGATGTTCAGGCCGCCCAGCACGTGCTGGCAGGCCGCCGACGGGCAGGCGAACGTGAGCACCGCGCCGGTCGCGCGCCGGGCGACCAGATCCAGAAACAGCGCTTCGGCCGCCTCGGGCGCCACGTGCGCCACCGAGGAAAGGTCCAGCGTCAGGCGCAGATCCGGCCAGCGGCCGAGCAAATGGACGATGCGCTGGGCTACCTGGCGGCAGGCGATCGCATCGAGCTCGCCGATCAGCGAAATCACCAGGGCGTCGGGGGCGACCCAATCCACGATGTCGAGGCTGGCCATCGGAACCTCTCTGGGACGTAACGCTTTGTAAAGACTCAACCAGTTATAGCATGGCAGACAGGGTCATGCAACCGAAAGTTTCAGGTTGCCTGTCTGCCCCACAAGCGCGGCAACAGCGCAGGAACGCGGGCGCTGTAGGCGGTCCAGGCCGGGCCGAAATGGTCGGCCAGCATGCGCTCCTCGACCGCGATGCGGTAGCCCAGCGCCGGCAGATAGGCGGCGACGAATACGACGAGCCCGGCGGCCGACTCCAGCATCAGCGGCACGGACAGCGCCCAGGCGAGCGAGCCGAGGTAGGCCGGATGGCGCAAACGCCCGTAGACGCCCTCGGTCACGAGCTGGTGCTCGGGCTGCAACTCGACCATCGGGCTGAAGTGGCGGCGCAGCGCGCGCACCGCGGCGGCGCGCAAGCCGGCGCCGAGCAAAAAGAGCGCCGCGCCCACGGGCGCCAGCCAAGCGGGCGCGGGCCAGAAATGCGGAAAACGCCAGGCCTCGAGCATGCTCGCGCCCAAAAGCGCGTACCACGCGCCGACGAGCGCCCAGGCGCTCCCGTTCTCGGCGCGCTTGCCGCGACTCAACAGGCCGACGAGCGCCGCCAATTGGGCGAGGAAAATGAGGCCGATCAGGACCCCGAAGGCGATTCGCTCGGCTTGCGCCACAGCCCCCCCTGATCCGCCAGGTATGCCGGCAACACGTCATCCACAAAGATCCGCGTGAGCGCGGGATCGCTCACCACCGCCGAGAGCCGGTTCAGCTCGGCGAGGGTCTCTTCTCCGGTCATCGCGGCGCGGTACGGCCGCTCGTGCAGCAGCGCATCGGCCCCGTCCGCGAGGCGCAGGATCCGAGCCGGCAGCGGTATCTGCTCGCCGACCAGGCCGTCCGGATAGCCCAGGCCGTCCCAGCGCTCGTGATGCCAGCGCACCCATTGCGAGACGGCCTGCGAGCCGGTGAGCTCGAGCGCGCGCCGCGCGCCGCGCACCGCGTGCTCCCAGATGCGGAAGCACTCGGACTGCGAGAGCCGCGTCGAAGACCGATATAGCGCCGGCTC
>DATNPP010000407.1:0-3586 GCA_036703175.1 Oscillatoriaceae cyanobacterium | reverse complement strand
CTACTTCGTGCTGTGCGTCGTCGGATTGCGCAGCTGGCAAAAGGCGCTTAAAGGCGAAATCGCGCCCGACGCGATGCTGGAAGTGGCCTGAACCGAAGCGGGGCCGCGATTACACGCGCGCCGGCAAGGGTAGATTGCTCGGGTGCCCCGCCACTGGATTCTGCCGAGCAAACTCGCCGTCCCGCAGCCGCCGGCCCACTGGTTGCCGCGTGAATGCTGGCCGGCTGAGCAGCCGCTGCCGCCCGTCGTGTTGCTCGTGGCCGGCCACGGCTACGGCAAGACGCTCGCGATGCTGGCCCTGTCGGCGCGTAGCGACCACGAGACGCTCGTTTGGCTGTCGCTCGACGCCGAGGATGCCGATCCGACCCGGTTCTTCTATTACATGATCGAGGGCTTGCGCCCACACGTGCCCCCGCTCGCCGAAGAGCTCGAGACGCGGATGGCCGCCGGGGACGCCACGCCCGAGCAGCTGTGGCGGCATCTGTTCGGCGCGGCGATCGCCTACAATCTGCCCGGAATGACGCTGGTGCTCGACGACCTGCACCACCTGCTCACGACGGAGGTCGCGGCCGGCTTGTGGCGCGCGCTCGACCATCTGCCGCCCACGCTGCGCTTGCTCGTTTCGACGCGCGAGCGGCCGTCCTGGCCGCTTGCCCGCAGCCGGGCGCGCGGGCGAATCGGCGTGCTCGGCGCCGAGCAGCTGCGCTTCAGCGCCGAGGAGGAAGAAACGTTCTTGCAAGCCCGCGCCGGCGGCCCAGTGCCCGCGCGCTGGCGCGAACGCTGCGCGGAGCTGGAGGGCTGGCCGCTCGGCATCGAGCTCGCCACCGCGCTCGACACGACCGCCGAGTGGCGGGGCGGCGATTCGGACGCGATCGCCGAGTACGTCGCCGAGGAGCTCTTCGCGACCCAGCCGGCCGAGCTTCGCGCGTTGCTGCTGGACGCGGCAATGCTGCAAACGATCGAGGCCCGCGCGCTCGAGGACATCTTCGGCCACGCCGACGTGGAGCGCGGCCTTGCGGCGCTCGAGAACAGCCAGGTGTTGCAGCGCCTCGCGAACGGCGACGGCTACCGCATGCCGGCGTATTGGCGCCGCTGCCTCGAACGCGAGGCCCAGCGCGCGCACACGCGCCAGGAACTCGCCGGACGCCATCGGCGCGCGGCCGCGTATTATGCGGTGCGCGATCGCCATGAGCACGCGCTGCCGCACCACCTGGCCGCAGAGGACTGGCCGGGCGCCATCGCGGCCGCCGAAGTCTGCTTCGCCGCGATGCGCCACGACGGCCGGCACGACGCGATCGCACGCCGGCTCGCGGCCTTTCCCGCCGCCCAGCGCGAGAGCGCGCCGTGTCTGCTCATCTGGCAAGGCCACCTCGCTTCGCGCGCCGGCCGACACGCCGAGGCCGGCGCGCTTTACCAGCGCGCACGCCAGGCGTTCGCCGACGCCTGCGACGGCGCGGGCGAGTTTCAGGCGCTCGTGCGTCTTTGCAATCACGCGTTGCTGACGCAGGACCAGGTCGCCTTTCCGCGCTTGCTGCTGCAAGCCCAGGCGTGCCAGGAGAACGGGCGGCCCGAGGACCGCGCGGATCTGCTGCTCATTCGCGCGCTGGCCGCGGATCAACACGGCGATGCGGCGTTGATGCGCGAATGCAACGAGGCCGTGCTCGACGTGCCGGTCGCCGGCAACCCCGAGATTGCCGCGAGCCATTGCGTGGCGGCGATCAATCTGCTGACGGCCGCGCTGCACCACGGCGAGCTGGGGCGCGCGGAGCGGGCGGCCCAGGAAGCGATCAATCTGGCCGACGCGCATGGCTTTTCGAGCTACGCCGTGACCGCACGCGCGCTGCAGGCCCATCTGAAGCTGCTCACGGGCGATCTCGACGGCGCCGAGGCGCTGCTCACGGCGCTGCCCGAGGGCTGGCCGGAATGGATGTCCTGGAACACGCTCGCGCTCGCACTCACGGTGCAGGGCCACTATTTGCAAGCGCGTGGCGATTGGCGCGCGGCCGAAGAGACGCTGCAACGGGCGCTCGGCATCTTCGAGCGCGCGGGGTTCGCCGAGGGCACCAAAGTGCCGCTCGAGCGTCTCACCTGGCTGGCGCTGCAGCGCAAGCAGCCCGAGCGCGCCGTGGCGCTCGTGCCGGCCACAATCGATCCGCGCAACATCTACGACGCGGCGCTGTTGTTGCCGCAGGCGCGCGCGCTGCATCTGCTGGGACGCCATGCGGAGGCCCTGGCAAGTTTGGAAACGGCGATCGCGGCCTTCGACTCGCTCGACGCGCGACTCTACGCGACCCGCGCGCGCCTCTTCGCGGCCGCCACGCGAATGCGACTCGGCGATCGCGCCGGGGCCGAGCAGGCCTGGCGATCCGCTTGTGACGCGATCGCGCGCGAGGGCTACGCCTTTCTACGGACGCAGGACCGGGCCCTCTGGGACGAGCTCGCGGCCCTCGAGACGGACGAGGCGCCGCCGTCCACGCTCGCTCTGCGCTGCTTCGGCACGTTCGAGGTGCGCCTGGACGGCGTGGTGCTGGACGAATGGCCGCGCCGCAAGACGCGCCTGTTGCTCGCCTGCCTGGCGCTGCATCCGCGCGGATTGGATCAGCTGGCCCTCGCCGAGGCCCTCGGCGCGCGCGAGGCGACGCCCGCGGCGCTCGCCACCTTGCGCTCGGACGTCTCGACGCTGCGGCGCGCGCTCGAACCCGAATTGGGGCGCTATCAAGCCTCGCGCTTCGTGCAGTCCGCCGACGAGCACTACCGACTATCCGCCGAGGCGTTGGCCGGATGCGACCTGCGGGAGTTCGAGGCGGCGATGGAGCAGGCGGAGTCACTTGCGGCGGATCCCGAGACGGCGTGCGAGCACTACCGCGCCGCGCTCGCGCTCTACCGCGGCAATCTGCTCGACGAGGGCGTGTTCGCGCGCCACTTCGAGGCCGAGCGGGAGGCGTACCGGCGCCAGGCGCTGCGGGCGATCGACGCCCTCGCGGCGTACGAGCGGAGCCGCGGCGCTCATGCGGCGGAGGAGAACTGGCTGCGGCGGGCGATCGCGATCGCCCCGCACGCCGAGGAGCGCTACCTGGCGCTCATGCGCTTCTACCACGGCCTCGATCTGCCCGAGCGTATCCGCCAGACCTACTGGGACTGCCGCAAGGCTCTCAAGGCGGGCGTCGGCCGCGCGCCGGAAGCGGAGTTCGAGGCCGCTTATCGCGCGATGCGGGTCGGTTGAACGAAAACGCGGGCCGCCGATGGCAGCCCGCAAGCGCTTGGTTACCGGTTGTATGGATTGACGTACGGATCGCGGCCGGCCGTCGCGAAAGCGGCGATGTCGCCGGAGGCGTTGGTGAACTCGCCCCAACTGCCCGAGTCGAAGTACTCGACCGCCTTCAGTTTCGGCAGTCGCGCCAGCGCGGCGGGAATGGCCTGGAACCAGGCGGCGCGGCGCGGATCGGCGCTGCAGCCGTACTCGCTGAGCTTCCAGGGCTTGTTCTTGGCCCCTTCGCCGAAGATGCCGCCCTCGATGCGGTTATAGAACTCCGAGAAGGTCGTGTAGGGATCCTTCCAATTGTTTCCGTCGTGGTTGTAGGGATCC
>DATNPP010000390.1:0-6036 GCA_036703175.1 Oscillatoriaceae cyanobacterium | reverse complement strand
ATGATCATCAACGGCCCCTGGGCGCTGGTGGACTACGAGAAGACCCTCGGCAAGAACCTGGGCGTCGCGATGTTGCCTCGGCTGGACGACGGCAAGCCCGCGGCCAGCTGGGTGGGCGTGAAGTGCATGATGTTCAACAGCAACGCCGACGCGAGCCACCGCCAAATGGCGAAGGACTTCGCGCTGTTCATGACCACGCCCGACAGCCAGCGCATTCTCTCCGAGAAAGCCGGCCACATTCCCTCGATCAAGGGCGTGAACCTGCCCGCGGACTCGCCGCTCAAGGTCTTCCAGGATCAGGCGGACGTCGGCACGCCCGTCTCCATCAAGCCCGAGGTCTCGCTGGTCTGGGATTCGATGGACAAGGCGCTCGAGGAAGTCGTCCAGCACGTCAAGCCGCCCGCCGCGGCCTTGGCCGAAGCCGAGACCGTGATTGAGGCGAAGATCGCCGCGATGAGGGCCCACGCCGAATGAACCAGATCAAGGGACACACCCGGCTGGCCTACTTCTACATTCTGCCGGCCGCCCTGGTAATGGCGCTGATCACCTTCTATCCGATGCTCTACGGCATCTGGATGGCCTTCACCGATTTCGGCCCGACGGACATCCGCACGCAGCACCCGCACTTCGTGGGATTGCAGAACTTCGTCGACATCTTCACCCACGCGCCGTACCTGAACTTCGACTTCGGCTGGGTGCTCGGCTTCAATTTGCTCTGGACCTTCGCGAATTTGCTGTTCCACGTGAGCATCGGCGTGGGTCTGGCCCTGCTGCTGAACATGGAAGGCCTGCGCGGCAAGCGCTTCTACCGCGCGCTGCTGATCATGCCCTGGGCGGTGCCGGTCTACGTGACGGCGCTCGTCTGGCGCAACATGTTCGACGCGCAATCGGGCGCCATCAATCTGCTGCTCAAGCACTTCGGCATTCCGGGCATCGACTGGATGAGCCAGTTCGGCAGCGCCTTCGCGGCCGTGTTGCTCACGAACGTCTGGCTGGGCTTCCCGTTCATGATGATGGTCGCCTCGGGCGGTCTGCAGGCGATTCCCAAGGACTACTACGAGGCCGCGAGCCTCGACGGCGCGACGCCCTGGCGCCAGTTCTGGACGATCACGGTGCCGATGCTCAAGCCGACGATGATTCCCGCGATCACGCTGGGCGCCATCTGGACCTTCAACAACTTCAACGTGATCTACTTCGTCAGCAAGGGCGATCCGTTCGGCAAGACCGAGATCCTCGTGACGCAGGCCTACAAGCTGATCGATCCGCTGGGCCTCTACGGCGTCGCGGCGGCCTTTGCGATCATCATCTTCGTGATCCTCTTCATCATCACCCAGATCAACATGCGGCTCACCCGCACGCTGGAGGAGGCGTAAATGAGCGAGACCCTCGTCCAAAGCGGGCCTTCCGAGCTCACCAGCGTCGTGCCCCAGGCGGGCGGCAAGCCGTCGCCACGATTGAAGAAGCTGCTGCCGCACCTCGGCGCGCACGCCGTGCTGATCTTCTTCTCGCTGTTCTCGATCTTTCCGATCTGGTGGGTGCTCGCGATGGCGCTCGATCCCCACTCGGTGGCGCAGCCTTCCGAGCTGGTGCTGATTCCCAAGGGCGTCTCGCTGGCCTCCTTCGCGGCCGTGATCGCGCATCCCACCGAGATCGACGGCTTGTCCTTCTGGCAGCTGCTGTGGAACAGCACGGTGCTCTCGGGCGGCACGACGCTCATCAGCATCGCGCTGGGCGCGTCGGCGGCCTACGCCTTCAGCCGCTTCAAGTTCCCCGGCCGCCGCGCCGGCCTCATGAGTTTTTTGGTGCTGCAGATGTTCCCGGCGGTCGCCTCGATCGCCCCGCTCTACGTCCTGCTGTCTTTGATGCACGTCCGCACGACGCTCTTCGGCCTCGCGCTGGCGTACGCCGCGGGCACGCTGCCCTTCGCGATCTGGAACCTCAAGGGCTACTTCGACACCGTGCCGAAGGACCTCGAGGAAGCCGCGCTGATTGACGGCTGCACGCAGACCGGCGCCTTTTTGCGCGTGATCCTGCCGCTCTCCGCCCCCGCGGTCGCCGTGACGGCGCTGTTCGGCTTCATGACCGGCTGGACCGAGATCATTCTGGCCTGGACGATGCTCGAGAACCCCAAGACCTTCACGCTCGCGATGGCGCTTTACGGCATGGTCGGCCAGTACTCGACCACCAAACCCTGGAGCCAGTTCGCGGCCATGTCGATCATCATCTCGCTGCCCGTCGTGGTGGTGATGCTGCTGCTGCAGCGCTACATCGTCTCGGGCCTCACGAACGGCGCGGTGAAGGGCTAGATGGCGGCCGAGCTGACGCTGCGCGAGATCACCGTCTTCGGCGTCGGTTGTCTGCTGACGCTCGCGGCGCTCAACACGGGCGTCGCGCAGGCGCGCATGGTGCCCTCGGGCTCGATGGAGCCGACGGTGGCGCCGGGCGATCGCCTGCTCGTCACGCCGTTGCACCGCGAGGTGTTTCGCCGCGGCGAGATGCTCGTGTTCACGCCGCCCTTCGGCGCGGTGCCCTGGGAGCACGATACGCCCTGGGGGGGCTTTCTGACGCTGTCGGACAGCCAGTCGTACCTCAAGCGCTGTGTGGGATTGCCCGGCGACACGGTGCAGGTGGTGCGCGATCGAGGCGTCTTCGTGAACGGGCAACGTCTCGTCGAGCCGTATATCCATCAAAAGCCGCACTACAACTACGGTCCCGAGCGGGTGCCCGCGAACTCGCTGTTCATGCTGGGCGATAATCGCAACAACAGCTTCGACAGCCACTACTGGGGATTTCTGCCCGAGAAGAACGTCACGGGGCGGCCGGCGGCGATCATCTGGCCGCCGCGGCACTGGCGCAAGCTCTGAGTCCGTCGCGCGAAATCGGCTTCGACGCGCTTCGCTGATTCGCCGGCCGCCGCTAGGGCAGCGGTGTCATGCCGACCGGGCTGATCGAGGGCATCGGGGACGATTGCTCGCCGCCCCCACCGCCGCCTTGACCCATGCCGCTGCAGCCGCCGAGTAGCACGACTCCGAGCGCCGCGATGACCAACCAACGCATGCGGGCCTCCTTTCGCCGGGTGGCACTATACGGTATCTTAGGCCACATTGCCTTTCGAGCCTTCGTCCGAGCGGCCGAGATATCCTGCTGTTGGCGTTCGCTCATCTGTTCGAGGTATACTGGAATGGGCGACACCCAGCCTTGCGCGCCCCCTCCCCCCGGTGGGGGGGGAGGGACGCCGAGGCCCTGTTCAGGGGCTGAGGCTGGGTGGGGGAGACTCCCGGCGGTCCGCTAAGAGACTCCCCCACCCCGTTGGCTCCCCTGGACGGGTCACCAACATCCCTCCCCCTCGCCAGGGGGAGGGGACGCCCCGGGGGGGCCGATTAGGAGAGCATCATGGCGAAAACCAAGACCAAGTACGTCTGCCAGAGCTGCGGCGCCGAACAGGCGCGCTGGTTGGGGCGCTGCCCGGACTGCGATGCCTGGAACACCCTCGTCGAGGAGGTCTCCGCGCCCGAGCCGGCCGCGAGCAAAAAAGCGCCGGTGGCCTTCACGGCGCGAACTCGCCCGATGCCCATGGCGCAGGTCGCGATGACCGAAGAAGACCGATTGCCGAGCGGCCTCGGTGAGCTCGATCGCGTGCTCGGCGGCGGCGTCGTGCCCGGCTCGCTGGTGCTGCTGGGCGGCGATCCCGGCATCGGCAAGAGCACGATCCTGTTGCAGGTCGCCCAGCTCATGGCCAGCCAGGGCCTCAAGGTGCTCTACGCCTCGGGCGAGGAATCCGCGAAGCAGATTCGCTTGCGTGCGCGCCGGCTGGGCGCCGAGCACCCCAACCTCTTCGTCCAGTCGGACACGGACATCCGCGCGATCGAGCAGGCCCTGCTCGAGCTGCGGCCGGACTGGGCCGTGATCGACTCGATTCAGGCCGTCTACGACCCCGATTCCAACTCGCTGCCGGGCAGCGTGAGCCAGGTGCGCGCCGCGACCGGCGCGCTGATGCGCGTCGCCAAGGAAGAAGGCATCGCCTTGTGCCTCGTCGGCCACGTCACCAAGGAAGGCACGCTAGCCGGGCCGCGCGTGCTCGAACACATGGTGGACACGGTGCTCTATTTCGAGGGCGATCGCTTCAAGAGCCACCGCCTGATTCGCGGCGTCAAGAACCGCTTCGGCGCGACCAACGAGGTCGGCATCTTCGAGATGATCGAGAGCGGCTTGCGCGAGGTCACCAACCCCTCGGAGCTCTTTCTCGCCGAGCGCGCGCCGGACGCCTCGGGCTCGGCGATCGTGCCGACGATGGAGGGCACGCGGCCGCTGCTCATCGAGGTGCAGGCGCTCGTGAGCCCGAGCGCCCTCGCGCAGCCGCGCCGCTCGGCCACGGGGCTCGAATATAACCGCCTGGTGCAGATCCTCGCCGTGCTCGAGAAGCGCGTGGGATTGGGCCTCGCCAAGAGCGACGTCTACCTCAACGTGGTGGGCGGCCTCGACATCAGCGAGCCGGCCGCGGATCTGGGCATCGCGCTCGCCGTGGCGTCGAGCCTGCGCGATCTGGCGCTGCCGGCGGGGCTGGTCGCGATCGGCGAGGTGGGCCTCAACGGCGAGGTGCGCGCCGTGTCGAACCTCGAGGCGCGCCTGAAAGAAGCCGCCAAGCTCGGCTTCGAGACGGCGCTGGTGCCCAACCACAACCTCGCGGGCGTCACGCCGCCCAAGGGGCTCAAGGTCATCGGCGTGAATCGCCTGATGGAGGCGATCGTCAAGGCGGCGCCGGCCCCCGAAGCGCGGACGTAAGCTCGGCGCACCTTCTTCGGGCGATCGCACCGAGAATCGACCCGATAGGCCGCTTCGCCCTCGGGTATAGAGGGCAAGGGAGCGACAGATCGGTCGCTTGCTGAAGAAGGAGCCTCTCGCTTGATCGGTTTCGGCCTCGCCGTCCTGTTCGTGCTCGCCGTGCTGTTTCTGCGCGGTGCCGGAGCCGCGGCGCTCTTCGATCCGCACGCGGCTCTGATGGTCCTCGGCGGCACGTTCGCGGCCACCGCGATCTCGTTTCCGTTGCCGCAACTGCTGCGTTTGCCGCAGCTCGCGCTGCTGGCCGCCGTCGGCAGCTTTCTCGATCTGCCGACCGTGGTCGCGCAGCTCGTCAAGGCGAGCGATCGCGTCCGCATGAGCGGCCGCGCCGCCGCGATGGGCAACGCCAAGGACCTCGACGACGCCTTTTTGCGCACCGGCTTGCAGTTCGTCGCCGATGGCTTCGAGCCGCAGGAGATCCGCACGCTGCTCGAGTCCGAGCTGCAGGCGATTCGCGCGCGCCATCGCCAGAACGTGAGCCTGCTCGAAGGCATGGGCGGCTACGCGCCGACCTTCGGCATTCTCGGCACGGTCGAGGCGATGATCGCGATCCTCGGCAACCTCACCAATCCCGACAAGCTCGGCCCCGAGATCGCCCTCGCGATGGTCGCGACGCTCTACGGCGTCGGCTTCGCCAACCTCGTCTTTTTGCCGATCGCGACGCGCCTCAAGAAGCTCAGCGAGGAAGAGCTGCGCGTGCGCCAGCTCATGATCGACGTGATCGTGAACATTCAGGAAGGCGCCAAGCCCGAGTACATCCGCGAGCGCCTGCGCGTCTCGCTGCCGCCGGACACGCGCCGCACGATTCAGAGCTTGAGCCGCTTGCGCAACAAGTCCAAGCAGGGCACGCAGCAGTTCGTGCCGCAGGCCGAGCCGCTGCCCGTGCCCGAGTACGACGAGAACATGGGCGCGCCCGAAATGCAGGGGTACTAGGCCATGGGGCGGGAGTGGTACCACGACCGCGACGAAGAAGGCGGCGCCGGTCGCGGCAAGGAACGCTGGCTGATCACCTACGCCGATCTGATCACGCTGCTGCTGGTCTTCTTCATCGTGATGTACGCGCTGTCCGCGCGCATCAACATGCAGACTTTCGAGCAAGTCTCACACTCGCTCGCGGCCGCCCTCAAGAAGCCGTCGCCCAAGCCGGGCGACAAGTTCGCCTACGCCGAGGACGACAGCAAGCAAACCAAGCGCTTC
>DATNPP010000377.1:0-5462 GCA_036703175.1 Oscillatoriaceae cyanobacterium | reverse complement strand
ATCTCGTGCTGGAGCCCACTTTCGTTCAAGCCCTGCACGACGAGGTCGACCGCCTCTCCGAGGAGTACCTCGACGCGCCGCTCGCGCTCGACTGGGCGCGGCTCGTGCCGAATGCCCAGGTTCACGGCCCATTCCTGCGTGGCGCGCGCCACGTGCGCTCGCGCCAGAACGCGCTCTGCGTGATTGCCTGCCTGCAACGGCTGAGCCGTCGCTTTCCCGAGCTGCGCGTCTACTGCTCCGGCGCGTACGATCTGCCCATGACCCAGCTGGTCGGCGGCGAGTTCGAGCTCTTCGGCGATGCCTACGCGAGCGCCCTCGCGCAGTTGCACACGCACGCCTCGGCGTGACATCAGGCGTTCTGCACCAGCAACAGCTGGCGCTGCGCGTTGCGCGAAACGTTGAGAATCAAGCCCATCGAGAACAGCGTCGCGAGCAGTGAGGTGCCGCCGAAGCTCATGAAGGGCAGCGGAATGCCCGTGGTCGGCAAGCTCGCCGTGACCACGCCGATGTTGATCAGCGCTTGTAGCACGACCGTGGTCGTGAGCCCGATGACCAGCAGCGAATGGAACGGCTCGCGCGATTGGCCGGCGATCGCGAACCCGCGCCAGGCCAGGAACATGAAGAGCGCGAGCAGGCATACCCCGCCAATCAGGCCCATCTCTTCCGCAAAAGCCGCGAAGATGAAGTCCGCGTACTGAATCGGCAACCAGAAGAGCTTCTGCTTGCCCTGCCCCCAGCCCTCGCCGAGCACGCCGCCGGAGCCGATGGCCATCAGCGACTGCACCAGCTGAAAGCCCGACCCGCGCGGATCGGCCCACGGGTTCACGAAGCTGAGCAATCGCAAGCGCTGATACGGCGTGGACCAGCTCATGTACGCCACGCCCGCGAAGCCCGCGAGCGCCGTCATCGCCATCGCGCGAAGCCGGGTGCCGTTGCAGAAGAAAAGCACGAAGGCCGTCGCGCCGAGCACGATCGTCGAGCCCAGATCCGGCTGGAACAGCACCATGCCGAGCACGCCGCCCAACGGCAGCAGAATTTGGCGCAACTGCACGGGCGTCCAGCCGTCCGGGCCGAAGCGCGCGAGCAGGTCCGAGGCGTAGACGACGATCGCAAGCTTGGCGAGCTCGGACGGTTGCAGCGAGAGCGGCCCCAGGCGAATCCAGCGGCTCGCGCCGAGCTCGGAGACGCCCAATCCGGGCAGGTGCGTCGCGAGCAGCAGCACGCCGGTCGCGAGCATCAAGGGCTTGCTCCAGCGGCGCAGCAAGCTCAGCTTGACCGTCGCGCCGAGCACGAGCGCGCCGAAGCCGAGCACGCACCAGAGCGCCTGGCGCTGGAAGTAGAACAGGCTGTTGTGCTGCTGCATCTGCGCCGCGGGGGCGCTGGCGCTCAGAATCGTCAAAAGCCCGCCCAGCGAGAGGATCAGCACCACCGCGAGGAAGGAGAGATCCAGCTGGGCGGCCCGCCGCGCCTTGAGGCTATTGTTGAGCGGGCTGTCCGGCAAGCTGGTGGACAATGGACTTGTAGACACGGCCGCGTTCCTCGTAGTTCTTGAACATGTCGAAACTGGTGCAGGCAGGTGAGAAGAGCACGACGTCGCCCGTGCCGGCCTGATCGAGCGCCGCGCGCACGCCGGCCTCGAAGCCGTCGGCCAGCGTGAGCGCCGAGTACCCCGCCGCGCGCAACACGCGCTCGAAGTAGGGCGCCGCCTCGCCGACGAGCACGGTGTGCTTGACGCGCTTGGCGATCGCCTCGACCAGCGGGTCGATCGCCCCGCCCTTGTCGCGGCCGCCCGCGATCAGCACGAGCGGCTCGTCGAAGGCCTCGATGGCCTTCACCGTCGCGTCGTAGTTGGTGCCCTTGCTGTCGTTCACGAAAAGCGCGCCGCCCACGGTCGCCACCGGCTCGATGCGGTGCTCGACCGCCTTGAAGCCGGCGATGACGCGCCGCACGCCCTCGAAGGGTAGGCCCAGGGCCGCGGCGACCGCCACGCCGGCGAGGCAGTTCTCGAGGTTGTGGCGACCACGCAGTTGAATCTCGGCGACCGGCATCACGGGCGTCGGGCCGGAAGCCGTGCGGTAGACGATCCACTCGTTCTCGACGACCACGCCCTCGGCGAGCGGCCGGACCGCGCTGAACAGGATCACGCGGCTTTTCAGCTTGCCCTCGAGGCTCGCGACGGCCGGATCGTCGGCGTTCAGCACCGCGGTGTCGTCCGGCGTCTGGTTCTCGAAGATCCGGCACTTCATGGCCCAGTAGACCTCGCGCGTGCCGTGGCGGTTGAGGTGGTCGTCCGTGAAGTTCAAAAAGGCCGCCACGCGCGGGCGGAACGTCGCAATCGTCTCGAGCTGAAACGAGCTGACCTCGGCGACCAGGGCGTCCGCGGGCGCTTTCACGAGGTCGACCAGCGGCACGCCGATGTTGCCGCCGACCGGCGCGCGCATGCCGCAGCCGTTGAGCAGCTCGCCCACGAGCGTCGTGGTGGTGGTCTTGCCGTTCGTGCCGGTGATGGCGACGTAGGGGACGTCGTGACGCAGCAGATAAGCGAGCTCGATCTCGCCGATGACCTGCACGCCGTCGGCGATCGCCGCCTGAACGATCGGCAGGTCCACGGGCACGCCGGGCGAGAGTACCAGCATCTCGGCGTCCAGGCTCGCCAGCGAGTGGCCGCCGCCCTCGATGCGCACGCGCTCACGGGGCAAATCGGCCACCATGGCTTCGATTTCGGCGTCCGGCTTGGAATCGCTCAGACACAGCAGCGCGCCCAGCTCCGCGAGCGCACGGGCGCTGGCCAATCCGCTGCGGCCCAGACCCAAAATCGTGATCTTCTTGTTCTGCCAGTCCACCGGAATCTCCTCGGCGTGCGCAAGCCAGGACCATCTTACCCTGCCGCTTTTTGGCCGGACAGGGAAGGTCACAAGATTTTACATAACCGGGCGAGCCCGGTCTGTGGCGGACGCTACAGCAGGGCGATCGCGAGCAGCGCGCCGGCGGCGCCGACGAGGTAGAAGCGGCCGACCACCTTGGTCTCCTTCCAGCCCGAGAGCTCGAAGTGATGGTGCAGCGGGCTCATCTTGAACAGTCGCTTGCCGCCCGTGCGCTTGAAGTAGGCCACTTGCAGCATCACGCAGAGCGTCTCGGCGATGAACACCGCGCCGATGGGGATCAGCCAGAGCTCGAGATGCCCCACGATCGCGAGGCCCGCGACCGCGCCACCGAGGCCCAGCGAGCCCGTGTCGCCCATGAAGACCTGCGCGGGATGCCAGTTGTACCACAAGTAGCCCAGACAGCCGCCGATCAGCGCCGCCACCAGCACCAGCGCGCCGGGCAGCGTGGCGAAGTGCGCGTAGGTATAGAGCGCCAGGCCCAGGCCCAATAGGGCGATCGCCACCGTTCCCGCGCACAAGCCGTCCAGGCCGTCCGTGAGGTTCACGGCGTTGGTGGTGCCGACCATGATGAAGATCGCGAGCGCGTAGTAGGCGTAGCTGAGGTCGAGCGAGCCCTGGCCATGCGTGAAAGGCAGCAGCACGCGCGTGCCGTGGCCCATCCAGTACAGCCCCCCCGCAAAGGCGCCCGCGACCAGCAACTGGCCCAGCATCTTGTAGCGCGGCAAAAGCCCCTTGTTGGAGCGCTTCTTGACGATCAGATAGTCGTCCAGCCAGCCGACGAAGGCGTTGCCCAGAATCGCGAACGCCAACAGCAGCAGCTCGCCGTGCATCGGCGTGAGAATCGCCGCGGCCACGAGCGCCGGAATGAGGATGATCCAGCCGCCCATGCTGGGCGTGCCGGCCTTGGCCTTGTGGGACTCGGGGCCTTCCTCGCGAATGATCTGCCCCAGCTTCCAGCGCGTCAGAAAGCCGATCATCGGCCGGCCCAGCGCGAGCGCCAGCACGAAAGCGAGCAATACGGCGAGCGTCAGCGGCGCGAACATCAGCGATCTCCCAGGGCGTCTTGGAGGTAGTCCATCAGCGTTTCGAAGCGCGCGGCGCGCGAGGCTTTCAGCAGCACGCGATCGCCCGGCTTGAGGCGATCGAGCAGGTACGCGCAGGCCGCGTCGCCCTCCTCGAAGTGCAGACAATCGGGGCAATCCGTGCCGTAGTGAATCGCGAGCTTGCCGACGGCGACGAGGCCGTCCAATCCCAATCCGGCGGCGTAGGCGCCCAGTTCGCGGTGCGCTTCTTCGGCTTGCTCGCCCAGCTCGCCCATGTCGCCCAGCACCGCGAAGCGCCGGCCGCGCGCGGGCAGCTCGGAGAAGCTCTTGAGCGCGGCGCGCATCGAGTCCGGATTGGCGTTGTAGGCGTCGTCGATCAGCGTCACGCCGCGCGCGCTCACGGTGTTCACGCGGCCGGGCAGGCTCTCGGGCACGATCTCGAAGGCCTTCGGCGGCGTCACGCCGAGCGCCCAGCCGACGGCGATCGCCGCGAGCGCGTTGGCGCGATGATGATCGCCCCAAAAAGGCAGGTGCACCTCGGCGCGGCCGAAGCGCAGCGTGGTGCCCTCGGGATGGTCGAACTTCTCGTTGGACTTCCAGTAGGCCGTGAAGACCTGGCCCAGGCCTTCGGGCTGCACGTCGTCGGCCCAGACGGTCGCGGCGGGGTCCGTGAGGCTGAAAGTGATCTGCCGGCCGCCCCAGGCCTCGGCCTGGGCCACGCAGCGCGGATCGTCCAGGTTCACGACGGCGATGCCGCCTTCTGGCAGATGGCGCCACAGCTCGCCCTTGGCCTGGGCGATCGCCTCGATCGAGCCCAGTCGGCCGATGTGCGCCGTGCCGATGTTCGTGATCACGCCGACGTCCGGCTCGGCGATGTCGGTCAACTCGGCGATCTCGCCGGGGCCGCGCATGCCCATCTCGATGACGGCGACGCGATCCGCGGGCGCGAGGCGCAGCAGCGTCTGCGGCACGCCGATCTCGTTGTTGTGATTGGCCTCGGTCTTGAGCACCTGTCCGAACAGGCCCAGATAGGCCGCGATTTGCTCCTTGGTCGAGGTCTTGCCGCTCGAGCCCGTCACGCCCACCACCAGCGGGCCGAGCTTGCGACGGTACGCCCGCGCGATTTGCTGGTAGCCGCGCTGCGTGTCCGGCACGACGAGCGCCGGTCCCGCGATCGGCGTCGCGTCCTCGGCGATCAGCACCGCGCGGGCGCCCGAGGCCAGGGCCTGCTCGGCGAAGGTGTGGCCGTCGAAGCGCTCGCCGCGCAGGCAGACGAACAGGCATCCGGGCGTCAGGGCACGCGAATCCGTCACCACGGCCTCGAAGCGCGTGTGGCCGGGCAACGTGCCCGACAGACGCGCGCCGGTCGCGGCCAGAATCTCATCCAGGGTCAGCATGAAGGCTCCAGGGAGGCGAGGGCCTTGCGGGCCTCCTCGCGGTCGTCGAAATGAATCGTGCGGTCGGCGAAAATTTGCGTCGTCTCGTGGCCCTTGCCCGCGATCACCACGAGGTCGCCGGGGCCGGCCTCGGCGAG
>DATNPP010000370.1:0-11987 GCA_036703175.1 Oscillatoriaceae cyanobacterium | reverse complement strand
CGCCTCGATGGCCTGTCCGACCGTCCCCAATTGGCGATCGAGCGTCGCATCCAGCCCACGGAACTGGCCGAGGGCTTCTTCGACGCCGCTCGCGACGGCCGACAAGCGCCCCATGAGCGTCTCGAGCGCGTGGGCCAGGCGATCGCCCTGCCCGCGCGTCTCTCCGTGCACCGCGCCGAGGTTCTCGTGCAGCGCCCCGAGCATCCCCGCGAGCTGTTGGAAGCGCTCCGCCTGCACGCCCATCCCATGATCCATGCGCTCGTGAAAACGGGCTTCCTCCAGCGGGGAACGCGCACGCAGCGCCTGTTCGAGCGCCTCGTGCAAGCGTCCCGGAGCCGAGTGTTGCGCGTCCATCAGGTGCTCGAGCAGCCGCATCTGCTCCTGAAGCTGAGCGCGCACGGGCTCGTCGTCGCGGCGATGCAGATCGGCCAGGCTGCTCTCCACCGCGCTGACGGCGTCGCTGAGGGCGCCCAGTTGTTCGCGCAGCCGATCGATCTCGTCGCGCCAGTCCGAGCGGCTCGCCTGCGACACGAGCAGTTCGAGCTGCGCGTGCATGTTCTCGGGCAGACGCTGCGCCAGCGTGCCGAGATCCTGCTTGAGCGCCTCTTCGGAGCCGTCCAGGCGCCTGGCCGCCTGTTGAAGCTGGGCGACGGCGGGCTGCATGGCGCACTCGGCCGCGCTGCGCACGGCCTCGTCGAGCTCGAGCACCAGGGCCTGAATGGCGAGCTTGGAGGTGGCGTCCATGTACGTGTCGTGTGTCATTCGGAACCTCTCGTGAAGGGGTGAACGAGGCGCACCAGGGCTTCAGCTTCGAACGGCGCGTCCAAAGGCAGGCCGGCTTCACGCCAGCGCGTGGGCAGCGCGGCGCCGGCGCGATCGCTCGCGAGCTGCGCCAGGAAGATCGTGTAACGCGCGTCGTAGTCCTCGTGAACGAACCACGGGCGACCATCGAGGCGCCTACACGCATCGAGCGCGGCGAGTCGCTCGGAAAAGAGCCAGGCACCTTCGCCGCAGGTGTAGAAAACCCGCTCGTCGTGCGCTATCGCGGCCAACAGGGCACTCGCCCCGAGCTCGGGCAGCAGCCAGGGATCGATGGCGAGGCCAATCGCCGCGAAGGGGTCGAGGCACGCGCGCCACGCGTCATCGCGCCAGTCCGCGTCGGCGGGCGGCAGCGCCAGACTGAAACGCGCGAGCAGGCCGTCCGGCGGCGAGATCCAGACGGCCGGCCCCGGAGGGGCCCAGCGGCTGAACGGACCACACAGAATCCAGTGGTCCGCCGGCACCTGAGCCAGGCGCGCGGCGATCGCCAGGTCGTGCCGAAGCAGCGCGAGCAGACGCTCCTGCACCGCGCGCTGTGGGCCGAGCAGGACGATCGGCCCCTCATGAATCTCCAATCGGGAAAGCACGTCTTTGAAGGCGAGCTGGAAATTGAGCTCGCGAAACGTCGCAAGCAGCGGCTTGAGAGCCGACGCGGCCTCGGCACGGCGCGGCGTGAGCGGACCTGGTCCGCTGAGCACGCGGCGCCAGGCGGCACTGAGCTGGTCGAGGCGCGCGAAGGTTTCGGCCGTGCTCTCCAGGGCCGACTCCTGAACGCTCGCGGCGAGCGGCGCGAGCCCCGCACGGACGTCGGCCACGAACGTGTCGACCGCCGTGCGCACCTCGCGGCAGCCCCGCAGCACGAAGCTTTCCAGCGCCTGACGCAGCCCCGCGTGATCCAGGCGATCGCCGCTCACGTAGCGCGCCGGCTCGGGAAACGGGTGCCGCGGCAGCACGAGTAGGGCGCCGGATGGCGGCAATTCGAGCAAGGCGAGCAAGGCGTCGGCCTGCGCGCGCCACGTGTTCGCCTCTTGAAGCACGCGCGATTGCGCGCTTTCCCAGGCCAGGCGCTGTTCGTGAAGCGCCTCGAGCGCGACCGGCAGCTCCTGGGCCAGCGCCGCCCCCATGGCCGTGAGGCGCTCGATAGGCTCGAAAGTGGCGTGGCTGTGGGCGAGCAGCGTGCTGGCCTGCGCCTGCGCGCTCCGCAAGCCGTCTTGCAAGGCGCCGGCGTGGCGTCGCAAGCGCGATAGCCGCTCGAGCGCGATGCCGACGAGCTCGGCGATACGGATTTCTCGGCGCTCCGGCTCGGACTCGAGGGGCAGCTCGGCGATCGCCGCCGCGAGCGCCTCCACCTGGCCCGGCGCCACCGGCACGACGCGCGTGCCCAGTTGCGCCCCGAGGCGTTCAGCGTGGCGCGCCAGCTTCGTCTCCCGCGTCTCGAAGATCCGGCCGCCTTGATAGCTGTCGTGTTCGCGATCCGCGAACGTCAACGCGAGCAAGGCCGGCCGCGCGAACGTCTCGCTGGATTCCGCGAAATAGGAGCGTTTGATCGGCAGCGCTTGCACCACGCCCTCGGCGGTGGCCGGCGAGGCCGGCGCCTCGACGAGGACGAGGCCCGCCGGCAATCGCGAGGCCGGCGATCGCCATTCGAGCGCCAACATGTCGGGAGCTTCCATCCACGTAGCGACCGTGTCCGGCGCCAACGCGTCGCCCTCCAAGGTCGCGGTCGCGCCGTCGCCGCGAAAGGCAATCAGCTTCCGCTCGGGCGCGTGCCGTACCCGCACCGTGCAGCGCGTGGCTTGCCCTTCCGGCAGCAAACGCTCGCCCATCAAGGCGTTGAGGAGGGCCGTCTTGCCTGCGCCGGCAGGCCCTTGCAACATCACACGCCGGACGGACTCGTCCCGAAAGACCGCGAGATAGACCAGCTCACGGTGTACCGCCGCCAGCAGCGGCAGGCCGTCCGTGAGTAGGACGGCCTGCGCGAGCCATTCGGAGGTGGAGGCGTCTCGGGCGAGCAATAAAAACGGACCTCACGCGGCGGAACACCGTCATTGTAAGGCCCTGAGTAACATAATTCTGTGACATAATACCAAAGCCTGTGGCCTTGGCGCAGATGCGACCGTCAAACGAGCAGTTTGAAGTCCTCGAGGACCTTGCCGTGCAGCGCGTCGACGATCATGCCCATGCGCAGGTTCATGATCCCGTCGGCGGTCGACTGGATCAAGCCGCGCGGCACCAGCTTGAGCGCGCCGGGCAGCGGAAACTCGACTTCGAGCTTGAGGTTGAAATCGATGCTGGTGGCGGCCCCCTTGCCTTCGGTGAGAAGCCCGCCGCTCACGAAGCCCTTGAGCACCTGGTGGTCGCTCTTGATCTTCTCCGTGTCGAAGTCGAGCGGCGTCAACTCGAGGCCCTTGGGCGTCGGCTTCGCCTCGAGGGCGCTCGCGACCGTGACGTAGTAGTTGAGCCCGCCGATCGGCTTGATGACGATCAAATAGCAGTGCTCGCGCGACAGCGGCTTGACGCTCTCGACGTCGGGCAGCTTCCAGAGGAAGTCGTGCACGTTGTGGAAGTAGCGCAGGGCGTCTTCGTGCGTGGCGGGGACCTCACCGGCCTTGATGCCGGTGCCTTTGATGGTGAGCATGGGTGGGGCGTCCTTTCAGCTTCTATTGTAGGCGATCGCGGCTCAGGACGCCAATTCCTCCAGCTCAGCGCGGCGCGGGCCGCAAATTCACGGTGAAGTTGGTCTTGTCGTGCTGGTAAGCGTTCTTCGTGAAGATGTCGATCAAAATGGCCACGACGAACGCCGAGTCGCCCCCGATGGCGATCGCGCCGCTGGTGTTCGGATCGCCCCCCGCGGCGATCGCGCCCACCGTGCCGACGAGCAACGGCACAAGATCGGCCCAATACCAGGGATTCACGCTGACCTTGGTGACTTCCATGGTGGAATAGTAGTGGTCGGCGCTGACGGCGATCGCATACGGCGAGCCCCGATCCATCACGTGGTGCACCACCGGGCCGGTCGTCGTCTCCTGGTCGTCGGTGTTGGTCGCGCGCACGATCACCGTCGCGCTCGCGGGCTGTTGCACCGTCACGGTCAGATCTTCCTGACCGCCGGCGAAGAGCGTGGCACAGCCCGAGGTGGCCATCAAACAGGCGGCCAGGCCGATTCCGAATAACTGACGTCGCATCGCATCTCCTCTCGGTAGGCTCCTTGTTCCCGCAACGTGCGGCGCACAAACAAGCAGGCATCGTCCGAAAGGCGCACACGGCTTGACATCAGCGCGTCGATCCGCTACCATGGCCGTGCACACACGGGGATGTCACGGTTTCGACCGGGAGTCAACGGTAGTGATTGCGTGCCGAGGACGCCGACGTTACTCGTAAAACCAGCGGCAAACCAATAAATGCCAAGAAGCCTACCTTCTTGACGGCTGTTTCTCCGAAGTCCACCGTTCGCGCGATTGCCGCGTAACGGACTGACCTAAGAACCAAACAGTCTCCGGTCGATCTGCACCGGTTAGGTCGGCCGGCAACTCAAGCCGGTTGCAGTCGTGAACTCGTCAGGGGAACACGGCTCAAGTCTTACCTGACTCGCCCCGATTGACTCGCGCCGAGGAGAGGGAATCGGGGTTAACTAAATCCCAGGCTACGCACGTAGACGTCGCTATGGTTCGCTTTCGGGACGCGGGTTCAATTCCCGCCATCTCCACTCCACACAGACCGCCGGTTCCCCAGGGAACCGGCGGTTCGGTTTTTCGGGGCTCTGCGCGGGTAAGTAAGGAGCGTCCTGCTTTCGGAGGTCGCATGAACGAATCTCAGTGGCTCGTGGCCGGTCTGTCGGCGCTGCTCGTCGCAAGCAGCCTGGCCTGGTCCGTGCCCGCCCGCGCGGACGACGCGACCGGCGATGGCGCGGATTCCGGATCGTCGAGCAGCTACAACTACGACACGAACCAGAAGCCCGACAATCGGGTCGACCAGGACCAGCCTTCCGGCGACAAGAGCGGCGCGTTCACCGTGCATCACGCCAACGATCCGGATCCTTTTCAAAATGAAAAGATCCAGTGGCTCACGCCACAAGCGCCGTCGACCGCGTCATGGAATACCCATGGAACTGTATTGCCCGGCACGTTGAGCCCGGCCATCGGCGCGCTGCAGGGCCTCAAGACGAACACGAACGCCCCGGCGCCGCTGTTGAATCTGCCCAGCCCTCGGGATCCGTTGAATGCGGCCGTGGCCGTGCCGAAGTCGACCCGGCAAAAGCTCGAGGATCTGGCGAAGCACGCGCGCGCGATCGCGCCGTACCGCTACCACTACGGCACCGTGAACCTGCGCAACCTCGCGGACGATCCGTACTACCACTACGGCTCGTACCGCAACGACGCCCCTCGCCAGCTTTCGTCGATCGGTTACGGCACGCTTTCGAACGCCGAGCAGAGCGCGCCGACCGAGGGTCCCTAGGCGCCCAAGCGACGGGCCCTTGCCAATTGGTCGGTTTTCGGGCATAAAGAAGGTCAAGCACCCCGCTTGACGCCCTTTTGCTCTCGGAGGCTCGATGAGTACCACTTCCCGGACCAAGATCCCGGTCATCAATCTTCAGGACTACATGCACGGCTCGCCCGAAGCGCAGCAGCGCTTCGTGAAGACGTGGGGCGACGGCCTGCGCGAATTCGGTTTCGTCGCCGTCGAAGGCCACCCGATCGATCGCGCCTTGATCCGTCGGGCCTACGATCTCTTCGCGCAGTACTTCGCGCTGCCCAGCGAGAACAAGAGCCGCTACGGCGGCGTGGCCGGCGGCGCCCGCGGCTACACCGGCTTCGGTAAGGAGCACGCCAAGGATCAGAAGGTCGGCGATCTCAAGGAGTTCTGGCACATCGGCCGCGAACTGGCCGCCGGCCATCCTTACCGCGCCGAGTACGCCGACAACGTCTGGCCTTCGGAGATGCCCGAGCTCAAGGACGTCACCCTCACGCTCTTCGCGCAGCTCGATCACACCGCCGAGGTGCTGCTGCGCGCGCTGGGCGATTACTTCCAGCTCGACGATCGCGAGACCTTCGTGAAGGCCGTCAAGGACGGCAACTCGGTCATGCGCGCGATCCACTATCCGCCGCTGCGCCCCGAGATGGATCCCCGCGCCGTGCGCGCCGCCGCGCACGAAGACATCAACATGATCACGATCCTCTGCGAGGCCACCGACGGCGGCCTCGAGATTCTGACCCACGAGGGCGAATGGATCGAGATCGACGCGCTCGAGGGCCAGCTGGTGGTGGATTCGGGCGACATGCTCAGCCGCTTCACCAACGACGTGATCCCCGCGACCACCCACCGCGTGGTGAACCCCAAGGGCGAGAACCGCGAGCGCTACTCGCTGCCGTTCTTCGTGCACCCCTACTCGGGCTTCAACCTGGAGTGCCTGCCCTGCTGCAACACGGCGGAAAACCCGGCGAAGTACCCGCCGATCACGGCGGGCGAGTTCTTGACCCAGCGCCTGCGGGAGATCGGCCTGCTCAAGTAAGCCGCAATCACCAATCGAGATCGTGATCCATGGGGATGCCTGCGGGCATCCCCTTCTTTATAATAGAGCGCGGAACGGCGGCTCAGATCGGATCGCTTCCCCTCTTTTTTTCCAAAAACTTAGCCGCGTCTTAACCGCCAGATCAGGGTGCCGGGCTCCAGATTAAACGCCGCAAATCGAGGCAACGGCTGCTTCTCAGGTGTCCGGGAGCCGCTCTTCGGGTAAACAGAGACTTAAGCCCTCTATTCAGCCAAACGTGCGGGTTTCCAGGACCCCTGTTCGCGAACTTTTAAATCCCCATAAAAAATCTGTATAAACTGCTTTTAACCTCGCAAGTTTTTTCACCCCACCCCCGATATACCTTTCATCACCCGGTGGCGTGATACAGAGAAGCTGCGACCCAGGAAACAAGAGGATCTAAAACGATGGATAAGGGTATTCTGAACAACAAGCTGAACGTTGGCCTCAACGGCCTGACGAAGAAGGTGCCGGCCGCGCAGACGACCGCTGCGCCGAAGGCCCCGGCCGCGGGCACCTTCGCGAACGACAGCATGAGCATCAGCGCCAAGAGCGGCGCCGAGAGCGCGAACGGCAACGACGCGACGCAGGCCGCCGGCCGCCGCCTTGCCAAGTGCTACAACGTCGACGCGAGCGTGTTCAGCCACAACCTCGCCGCGGACTCGCTCGGCCAGCTTTGCGCCGACAGCTCGCAGGGCACCCGCCGTCTGGCGAACTCGGCCGGCACGGATGCGCACGTGAACGCGCTCGCCAACAAGATTCAGGCCGATCCCTCGTTCGCGCTCCTGCACGAGACCGCTCGCAAGATGAGCGAGCGCTACGCGGGCTAAGGAGACACCGTGCTCGATCCCGCGCGACTCGTCGACTCGTTCGAAGAAGACACCGCTTCGGCCATCTGGCGTTTGGGCCAGCGCCGCGGCGGCGGCGGGAGTCTGCCGGGGCGCCGCCGTCAGGGCGAAACCTCCGAGGAGGAGGAATCTCCTGAAAGCCCCATGATCGGCCAGCACGATCGCCTGATTCTTCAGCGCGACGAGGCGATTCCGGAAAACCCCTTCGAGAGCCTGCTCAAGCGGCGCTAGGCTTTCACGCAGCTTCAAAACAAAAACGCGCAGAGCGAGGCTCCGCGCGTTTTTTCCTTGGGGATTAAAACTTGACCTTGATGTCGTTCATCGTGGCGACGACGTCCTGCAACGCGTCTTGAATGCGCTGCGCCCCGCCGAGCATGCCGCAGACTTCCTCGCGTTTATCCCACACCGCACATTGCTCGCGCACACAGGGAACTTGGTTCGCCGCGTAGCTCATAAAGGGGCAGATCTGCATCGTCAAGGATCCTTCTACTGAAAAACCGGGCGCCGGTCGCCAATTCACTTCTTGCTTACCCCCAGTGCGTGGCGCTATAACCGTGAGCAACCGCCCCGTGTCTGCTATACTGTTATGTCAGCCGCGTTCGGGAGGAGCCTCATGCGTCGACTGCTACCGCTTATCGCCCTGCTTCCACTGTTGACGGCCGGGCCGGCGATCGCCCAGCCGCGCGTCAAACTCGGCATCGACGTGCTCGTCACCAAGCGCCTCTCGCTCATCGCCGGCAAGCGCGTCGGATTGATCACGAACATGAGCGCGATCGACGGGCGCGGCCAAAGCGACATCGACGTGCTCGCCCACACGCCGGGCGTGCACCTGACGGCCCTGTTCGCGCCGGAGCACGGCTTGCGCGAGAACCTCGACGTCGAGAACATCCCCGACACGCGCGATCCCGTCACCGGCGTGCCGGTCTACAGCCTCTACAACAAGGAGCGCGCGCCGACGCCCGAGCAGATGCGCGATTTCGACGTGCTGCTCTTCGACATTCAAGACGCCGGCAGCCGCTACTACACCTTCACGACGACGCTCGGACTGTGCCTCGAGGCCGCGGCGAAGGCCCACAAGCCCTTCATCGTGCTCGATCGGCCGGACCCGATCACGGGCCACGCCGAGGGCGACACCCTCGATCCGAAGTTCGCGCTCTTCACGGGCAAGTACCCGATGACGAGCCGGCACGGCATGACGATCGGCGAGGTCGCGCGCTACATCAACGGCATCGAGCACCTCCACGCGGATCTCACCGTCGTGCCGATGGAAGGCTGGCGGCGCGACATGTGGTACGACCAGACCGGGCTGCCCTGGCGCAAGCCGAGCCCCGCGATGCTCTCGCCCGTCACGGCCCTGTACTACGCGGGCATCGGCATGTTCGAGGCCACCAACGTCGATTGCCGCAGCGCCCCCGGCCACCCCTTCGAGTGGGTCGGCGCCAAGTGGATGAACGGCAAGCATGTCGCCCCCGCGCTCACGGCGCTGCATTTGCCCGGCGTCCGCTTCTGGCCCGAGGAAGAGAGCGACATGTCCGGCGTCGGCCTCCATATCACGAACCGCGACGTCTTCCAGCCCGTGCACACCGCCGTGAGCATGATGGAGACGATCCACCGGCTCTACCCGGACCAGTTCAAGGCCTCGCGCCTGGGCATCGGCAACATGACCGGCAGCGACCTGCTCTGGGAGACGCTCAACGGTCAGGCTTCGGTGAGCCAACTGTGGGCGACCTATCACAAGGATCTCAAAACCTACGACAGCCAGCGCGCGCCGTACTTGCTGTATCGCTGATTGAAACGCAAAGACGCCCCCTGTTGCCAGGGGGCGTCGCCATTTGGCGCAAGCCGACTACGGATTGCCGCTCTTGCCCTGCGTCTGCTGCTGGGTCTCGCGCGAGCCCATGCCGCCCTTGTTGTGCTGCATCTGGCCCTGGCCGGTCGTCTGATGCTGGCGCATCTGGTTGGTGTGCATCGTGTGCGCGCCGGCGCCGCCGCCCGCCGCAGCCTCGCGGATCGTGGTCTTGCCCATCGCGACCGTCACGAGGTTCTTCGGCAGGGCCGCCGTCTTGCCGATGTTCGCGCTCATGAGCGCGCTGCGCAGGCTGCTGGCCCAGTTCTGCGCGAGCGAGTAGGGCGTGGTGTTGGAAAGCTTGGCGTCGGCCGGCGTCGCCAGCGCGACCAGGCGGCCGTTCAGGCGCAGCTCGGCGTTGGCGCCCACGGTCTTCACCGTCACGTCGCTCGAGCGGAAGGCCTGCGCGCGGCCGTTACGCACCAGGCCGGTCTCTACGGCGCGGCGGAAGATCGCGGCGCGCGCCTGGGGGCTGTAACCGCCGGCGCTCGCGAGGCGCGCGACTTCTTGGTTGTTCACGCGCACCGCGGCGTAGGCGACGGTCTGCGTGTGCGCCATGCCCTGATGGGGGGCCATCATGTGGCTAGGCGCCATCTTGGATTGCGTGTGCGTCTGGGTCGTGGTCGTCGTCGCCGCGAACGCGGGGCCCGCGCCGATGAGGGCGATCGCGAGCGTCGCGGGAATCAGAAACTTCTTCATGGTGCCTCCTTATAAGGGACATAACCCACGTTTGTATCAAAACTTCATATACCATTGTGAACCACGCATGCGCAAGCCCCTGTCGCGAGGTCGCCAACCGGTCCCTCGCATGCTAGACTAACGCCCGTAAGTAGCGGGCACGGCCTGTAGCCGTGCCGAACGATCGTTGCCTCCGTGCAGCGCATGACGTTGGAGCGAAGAAAATGAAAGCACCCATTCGTGTTGCCGTGACCGGCGCCGCCGGCCAGATCGGCTACGCCTTGCTGTTCCGCATCGCCGCGGGCGATATGCTCGGGAAGGATCAGCCGGTCATCCTGCAGATGCTCGAGCTTCCCAACGAGAAGGCCCAGGCGGCCCTCAAGGGCGTCATGATGGAGCTCGACGACTGCGCCTTCCCGCTGCTCGCGGGCATGGTCGGCACGGGTGATCCCAACGTGGCCTTCAAGGACGCGGACATCGCCATGCTCGTCGGCGCCCGCCCGCGCGGCCCCGGCATGGAGCGCAAGGATCTGCTTGAAGCGAACGCCGAGATCTTCTCGACGCAGGGCAAGGCGCTCAACGCCGTCGCCAAGCGCGACGTGAGAGTGCTCGTGGTGGGCAACCCGGCCAACACCAACGCGCTCATTGCGCAAGCCAACGCGCCCGACCTGCCTGCGAAGAACTTCACGGCGATGCTGCGCTTGGATCACAACCGCGCGCTGCACCAGGTGGCCGCCAAGGTCGGCCAGCCCGTGACGGCCGTGACGCACATGACCGTGTGGGGCAACCACTCCGTCACGCAGTACCCGGACCTGTTCCACGCCCAGGTGAACGGCAAGAACGCGGCCGAGGCGATCCACGACGACGCCTGGGTCAAGGACACGTTCATTCCGACGGTCGCCAAGCGCGGCGCGGCGATCATCGAGGCCCGCGGCCTCTCTTCGGCGGCCTCGGCGGCGAACGCGGCGATCGATCACATCCGCGACTGGGTGAACGGCACGCCGGCGAACAACTGGGTGACGATGGGCATCCCCTCGGACGGCTCGTACGGCATTCCCGAAGGCGTGATCTACGGCTTCCCGGTGACTTGCGCGAACGGCGAGTACAAGATCGTGCAGGGGCTCGAGGTGAGCGACTTCAGCCGCGAGCGCATGCAGAAGACGTACGACGAGCTGCTTGAAGAGAAGAACGCCATCAAGCACCTGCTGCCGGGCGCAGCGGCGCGGGCCTAAGACACTAACATTTGGGGGGCTTTCCCGTTTGGGAAAGCCCCCATTTTACTGGCCCCGCCCAAGGGCGAGCAGTCATTACGAGATCAGTGCCAGGTCGGCCTTCAGGTGCTTGCGGAGCTCGGCGCTGGAGATTTCCCAATTGCCGCTTTCAGCCGCCGCTTTCAGCAGCGAATGAACCGCCAGACGTCGAAGATCGACGGTCGCGGGACCTTCTTCCGCCACACGCCCGGCCTTGGGGGCGATCGCCTGATCGAGCGCCGTATCGCTCAGGCCCTGCGGCTTGAGAATCGCCGCTGCGAGCTTCTCCGCACGCTCCGGCGCCTCCGCGACCTTGAGCAGCTGATGCACGCGACGCTCGGCCTCGCGCACCGACAACCCGTGCGTCTCGACGAGCGTGATGAGCGCCCGGCGCTGGCCGACGTCCTCTAGTTGCACGGCCGCCTTCGCGTGACCGGGCGAGAAGCGCGCCTCGTCGATCGGCCCCGTCGCGAGCGCCGCTTTGATGTCCGTCGGATAGCGCAGCAGGCGCACGCGTTGCTCGATGTACGCCTTGGTCTTGCCGATGCGATCGCCCAGTTCGCGGTGCGACAAGCCGGTCTCGTCCAGAATTTGCTTGAGCACCTGCGCCTCTTCGAGCGGCGAGATGTTCTCGCGTTGCAGGTTCTCGATCAGCGCGACCTCGCGCACCATCGCGTCTTCCATCTGCTTGATCACGACCGGCACGGCCTCGACGCCCGCAATACGACAGGCCTGGAAGCGGCGCTCGCCGGCGATGATCTGGTACTTGTTGGCCGTCCCCGCGGGATGCGGGCGCACGAGCAGCGGCTGCAACACGCCGTAGGCCTTGATGCTCGCGGCGAGCTCTTCGAGCGTCTCGCGATGGAACTGCGTGCGCGGTTGCTCCGGATTGGGCTCGAGTTGCTCCAGGCGCACCTGACGCGGGCTCGCGTCGTGGCTGATCTGGCGGCTGGCTTCGTACATGGCGGCGAAAGAGCCGCGGGTCTTGGTTCCGCTCGTCATTAGCCGATCTCCTCGAT
>DATNPP010000359.1:0-2845 GCA_036703175.1 Oscillatoriaceae cyanobacterium | reverse complement strand
GAGGAAGGTGTTGAGCAGCGTCTGCCAGAAGAGCGGATCGGCCGCCAAGCGCGTGTAGTTGGCGAGGCCGATCCACACGGGCGGCGAGAGCGCGTTGTAGCGCGTGAAGCTCAAATAGGCCGCATCCGCGAGCGGCCACAGCAGGAACAGGCCCAGCACGAGCGCGGCCGGCAGCAAAAAGAGGTAGGGCGTCAGCGCACGCAGCGCCGGCCCTACGGAGACGCGAGCAGGTTGTCCCATTCTTTGGCGGCCTGTTCCAGAGCCTGCGCGGGGCTTTGGCGCCCCAGCGCGGCGCGGCTGAGCGCCCCGTCCAGGCTCCTGGCGAGCTCGGCTTCGTGGGGCAGGGGGGGCACGAGCAACGACGCGTGCAGCAACTGCTCGGCGGCCAGCGCGCGGGCGCGGGTCGGCAGGTCGCCGCCGGTCGGGCGGAAGTACGGATCGCGCAGATCGGCGCGGATCGAGGGCAGAATCGGCACCAGCTTGGCGAAGGCGAGCTGATTCGGGCCGTCGGTCACGAACTCGGCGAGGTCCAGCGCCAGCTTGGGATGCGGGCTCGAGCGCAGAATCACGAGGTTCATCACGCCCACGTCGAGCTTGCCGCTCGCGCCGATGATCTGCGGGCCGAGCGCGAGATCCTTGTAGAGCTGCGGCGAGTTCTGCTGAATGATGCGCAGAAACTGCGGGCCGGCCGGCAGCGCCGCGGTCTGGCCGCTCTGAAAGCGATCGATCGCGTCGCGGTGGTCCAGCGTGAGGGATTCCTGCGGCACGATGCCGTCGTGCATCAGGCCGGCCCAAAAGGCGAGCACGCCGACGCCTTGAGGCGTGTCGAACGCGGCGCGGCGACCGTCGGGCGTCAGCAACGCCACGCCTTCGGCGGCGAGCAGCTCCATGAACTTGCCGCGATCGCCGAAGGTCGGCACGAAGCCCAGCGCGCCCGTGCGCGCCTTGATTTGGCGCGAATCGGCCGCGAGCTCGGTGTAGGTGTGGGGCCAACGGCCGAGCGGCAGGCCGGCCTTGCGCCAGACCTGCGTGTTGTAGAGCGTGATCGACGTCGAGAGATACCAGGGCAGGCCGATCAGTCGCCCCTCGAAGGTGTTCGCGTCGATTCCGGACTTCACGTAGCCGTCGCGCACGGCCGCCGGCAGCGTGAGCGGCAGCAGCGCGTCGGCGTTCGCGAGCTTGCTCGAGAAGCTCGGATTGAGATTGACCAGATCCGGCGGCTGGCCGCTCGCGGCGGCCGTCAGCGTCTTGTCTTCGATCTCGCTCGCCGGCAGGTCGACCCAGTCGACTTTGATGCCCGGATGGCGCGCTTGCCAAGCGTCGAGCATGCCCTGGATGTAGCCCGTGAAGGTGGGCTTGAGCTGCATCGTCCAGAACTCGACCGTTTTGCCGTGCGGAGCCCGCCGCGCGCAACCCGCCAGCAGCAACAAGGCGACGGCGGCGAGCACGCGAGCGTGGGACATGGCGCTCGGTGGACGTTTCAGAGTCACGGGACGCAGTATACCACGCGCATCAAGCGCTGAGGCTGCGCGGCGCATGGTTGCTCGTGGTCAGGTGCCGGGCGGCTCGCGTTCGGGCGCGCGATCGCGCGGGCGCACCTGGCGGTGCGGACGGGCCTGCGGCACCGAGCGGGTGATCTCCTGCGGCGTCGCGTCCGGATGATCCGGGGCCAGCACGTTCAGGTGATCGCGCTGCACCTCGACCACGCGGCCGTCCGAGAGCTCCACGAGGCAGCGCTCGTTGGCGGCCCGCACGTCGAGCACGTGCCCGTCGCCCAGCGCCGTGCGCACGCGATCGCCGGCCTTCGGCATGGCGTTTTTCGCCTCGCGGTAGGCGTCGACCTCGTAGCTCAAACAACACTTGAGGCGGCCGCAAGCGCCGGACAGCTTGGCCGGGTTCAGCGAGAGGTCCTGCTCCTTCGCCAGCTTGATGTTGATCGGCGCGAACTCCTTGAGGAAAGTCGAGCAGCACAGCTCCTTGCCGCAAGGCCCCACGCCCGAATGGTGCTTGGCCTCGTCGCGGACGCCGATCTGGCGCAGCAGAATGCGCGTGCGCTTGAAGGTGCTCGTGAGGTCCTTGAGCAGCTCACGAAAATCCACGCGGCCGTCCGAGGTGTAGAGAAAGGTCAGCCGGCTGAAATCCAGCGTGTAGAGGGCGTCCACCAGCTTCATGGGCAGACGGTGGTCGGCGATCTTCTCGGCGCAAATTTGATGCGCCCGCGCCTCCTCGGCGATCTTGGTCTCGAGCTGCGCCAGATCGCTCGCGCTCGCGACGCGCACGAAGCGCGCGGAATCGAGCTTGCCGTGCGCCGCGACGACGGCGTTGGCAAGCAGCGTCACCGGACGGCAATCCAGGCCGCCCTCGAGCTCGTAAACCACGTATTCTTTCGGCGCGATGCCTTCCGGAGCGTTCTCCAGAACTCTCAGCTCGCCTGGCCGGAAGCGAATGACCAACTTGGCCATGACGGCTCCGTTTCGTTATATATCAGCGCGGGCCCCCCGCGAAACAGGACTATTTCTATCTTATTACCCGCAAGGGGGCGTTTTCTACGAGCCCCGCCCGGACGAGCGTACCGGCGAGCCGGTCGAAGAGCAGGCGCGCGTTGAGGTGGCCGCGCAAGGCCTCGCGGGCGCCCTCCACGGCGTGCGCCGCTGTGAGCCAGCCTTCGGGGCGCGTTCCGAGCGCGGCCGCTTCGCGCGCGCCGGCGTGCAACGCTTCGAGCATGGCTTCCAGCGCCGCTTGTTGCTCGGGCTCCTTCGAGTGGGCCAGCGCATCCGCCCAGCCGAGCGGATCGCCCGCTTGCGGCCAAACGACCGGAGTCGTTTCGGGCAGCGGCTGCGAGGCC
>DATNPP010000300.1:0-4396 GCA_036703175.1 Oscillatoriaceae cyanobacterium | reverse complement strand
CGGTTCCACGTCACGATGCGCCCTTCGGGGCTCATCATGAAGATGGCGTAATCGCTGACGCTCTTGACCAGCAGTTCGAACTCGCGCCGGCCCACCTCGGGGCGGGCCATCACGGCGTTCTGGCCCGCGACGCGCGCGCCGAGCTCGTTGGACTCGAGCTCCTGCACGAGGCCGACGGCGCTCGCCACGTCTTGCGCGAAGCGCGGAATGTAGCTCTGAATCGCCTGCTTCTGCGTGTTGTAGATCGCCAGGCGATCGGCGATCGTCAGCCCACCCTGGCCGGCGAATTCGCGCCAGAGGTCCAGGTCAGGCAAAATGCCGTCATCCGAACGCGGTTCCGACAAGCCTTCCAAAAAGCCATCCAGGCATCTCCGAGAAATTTCAACGAGCGCCTCGCGGTCGACGTGCTCGAACCGGCCGGTCACCCGCCGCAATCGGTGCACGTGTTCTTCTGCAAGCGCCTGAAGATGGTGGCCTCTCAAGAAGGCGGCGTAATCGTTGAGCATGTGTTGCAGATTGTAACATAGCGTGAAGGCGCGTGCCAGAACTCACAAACGACGTATCGATGCTTGCTTGCCGGCGCAAAAAGTCCTTCGAAGCCCCCAAAACACGAAAGCCCTGCAAGCACTTGCAGGACCTCGGCGAAAATCTTCGGAGCGGGCAGGGGGGGATTCGAACCCCCGAGACGATTTAACACCGCCTACATTCTTTCCAGGAATGCCCTTTCAGCCACTCAGGCACCTGCCCAGGAATCGTTCTTAGAACTTGGACGGGGCAACGCCCCGTCCGTCCGAAAAAGTGGGCCCTCCGAGGCTCGAACTCGGGACCCGCTGATTAAGAGTCTGTCGTGTTGGCCATCCCCGCGCCTTTGCTAAGCGGTTCGATGTGTAGCCGTGAGACTTCCAGAGTGCGTCTGAGCTTGGCTCCCAGGGAGCCGCTCTTTGTCACGCGTGATCGTCCCCGATTGGTGGCAAGTCAATCCCGTTGGAGGCAGTTGGCACACCAACGCGCACACCGAAGTTGACCTCCAGATCCGCGCTTTGGGCCGACCCAGCGCACACGCCGGGATGGTGCGCCGTGTACGAGGTCTCCGCGCTAGGTTTGCCGTGCTACCAAGGTACGTAGATTGGCAGCGATCGTCTTGCCGACGTCAGCGGCCGACACGCCCCAGGCTTCGGCGAGGCCATCAAGCGCCCAGGCCACATCACACGGCTCCAATGGACCGTCGTCACGCCGCGTGAATGGTCCGTCCGTCTCAGTTAAGACTCGTTCCCGCGGCATTCGGGTGACCAACTTCCTGCCCTTGGCAGTGGACAGCATCGGTGGTCCGACGCTAAACCAGCATCCTAGATCGATGGCGCGAGCGAGTTCACGTTCTGTCCCTGAGAACCAATGCAGAACGGGCGTACCGCAACCAGGGTGCGCCTCAAGTTCGTCCAGAACGGCGCTCGCCGCGCCGCGAGAGTGAATCGAGAGCACGCGACCCCCCTTTAACGAGCATCCCGTTAGGATGCGACGCAAGACGTCACGTTGACGCTCAATCGAGGCGCGATGAGGCGGTGAGCCATCAAGCCCGATTTCGCCAACGTATCGGGTCTCTTCAAGCAAGCTACAGAGCAACTCGACCTCCCCGTGCCGTTGGGCGACCAGCTCAGGGTGAAGTCCAAGAGCGACCCGTACTCGCGGGGCATCGCCGACGAGCGCCCTCGTCCCTTCCCACGCTCGCGGCGTCGTGGTTACAGCAAGAACGTAATGGCCGCTCGCACGAAGCCGAGCCAGGAGCGAGGCGGGCTCGGGGTACAGATCGAGGTGGCAGTGGAAATCAATCACAGAGCGTTGGCCCGGCGCATGAACACCTCCAGCTCTTCAAGCCCTCGACCAACGAGCGCCTCATAGTCCGCCACATCCCCTAACTCAGCAGCGTTCAGAGTCGCACCCAGCCAATCGGTCAGGCCGTGTTGCTTCACAGCCTCGATGGCCATTCCAACTGACCGAACGTCCTCGAAGAAGTGGTGATCGTGGTCGTTGATCGAGATGTTGTCGTAAATATACCCCTTCGTCGTTACATCTGCATGGCCCCACTTCAGGAAGGCCGCGCGGCGGACGAGGCAAGGCACACACCTTCCGCAGTGCCTGTACTTCCGCGCGAACCGACCGCAGCTGGTCGAATCGAAGACGAACCGCGTCAGGGTGGCTGGGTCGGGGCAGTTGAGCAGCACCTCGCCTTTCGTCATGTAGCGGAAAGGGTTCACGAGGTCTACTCGGAGCGCGGCGGCATCCAGAAGGCTTTGTAGGCGTTGGAGATAGACCGGATGTGTCGTCCTGGTGCTCAGACTACCCAGGCGCAGCGGCGTTAGAGGAGCGTTGATGCTGATAAACCCGTTCTCCGGGATGAATAGTGTCACGCGCTCGCCGGCCCGATGGCTGTCCAGCGATGTTGCGGCTAGAAGACCATAGGCAATAAAAATGATCGAACGGCCGCGTTGGGAGATCTCGCGCGTTCCCGGCGACTTGATTTGGTGATTGGTCTGAAGCCCGCGCAAGCCACCGCCTATGCCGGCGGCGAAGTCCGCCTGATGTTCCTTGTCGCCTCTGGCGATCTGACTCACCACGAAAGGGCGATGACCATTGTGAGCCAAGGTGACAGCGCCCGCGAGGCTGTCAACGCCGCCGGAAAGCAGGCAGACGCAGTCCTCCGGTCGTTCCTCGCGATCCCCATCGAGTGCTGGCGGAAACGCGCCGCCTGCAGTGAACCGAAGAGACCAGCGATCGCCAGTCAAGAAAGCCAACAGGCTCTCAAGCGCCTCGCCTTGACCGGTCCAAAAAGCGGGGTCCGCAACTGCGATAGAAAGGTCGATCTCACGCGTCCAGCCGTCCGGACTCAGCCCACGTAGGACACCTTCGTCCGCGCACAGCACGGAGAGCGCGATCGAAAGAAAATCCCAGGCGCGCGCGTTCGGGGCAAGCCCACTTTCGACTACGTCACGAACAAGACTCTTGCCAGCGGTTCCGATCCCCGGTTGACCGGGACCGTAGAGCTCAAAGCGAAGACCACCCACGCGACCGGCAGGCGGCAACTGGGCCATGGGGGCGCACACGATGTTGCTCATCAATGGAACTCCTCGAAAATATCGAGCGTCTCCCGGACCAGGCGGGCGGCGAACCGATCTGCCATCGCGGTCGTCCAATGCTGACCGCGCTCCCTCATGGCCTCCGCACGGGCGGCAACCGTGGCCAGAACATAGTCCCGCATCTCATCGAAGCGCCGGACGGCGATGTCTGTGCTTGGCGCCTTGCTCTCGATGGCCTTTCCAACATCCAAGAAGATCCGGTGGCAGATGCTATGCCCAAGAAAATGCTCAACCCAGCACTCGATCTCCTGCGGCGTAAGTGCCGTTAGGTCTGCGTCGGGAAAGGTTTCGAGCATATCTGATAAGGCGTTCGCGAGGGCCTGGCGGTTGGCCTCGGCGTCCTGCGTTCCATCAGAGGGGAGGATCGTATTGATGATGCGATCGCCGATCGCCTTCGGGGGCTGGCCCCGCAAGGCAGCCGGATTCAGGTCGGCGGTCGGCGGCTGTCCCGCAGCCATGGACTGCAGCACGTTGTACAACGCGCCGGCCGTCCTGGCCGTGCCCGCCATCCGGCGGGTAGCCGTTGGCGAGCCTCCTAGCCCCTTTCGAACATAGTACCCGAGGCCACGTTCCATCGCCGTTCGTTCGCCACCGCGGGCGAAATCTCCCAACGCGCGCCTCGCCGGCCCAAACCGGCCGCGCGGCGCGACAGGCGGTGGGGCGTCTACCGGCGGATCCTGCTGTTCAGGCTCGACGGGAGGTGCCGGCTCGCCCTCGACCGGGGGATCCGGCGGCAAATCAGGGGGAAGCGGGGGAACCCACGGCGGGACGAGCGGGACATTGGGTCCCGGCCCATTGCTCGGCTTGGAAGTCCCCATTTACATCCCCTCCCTGCCCATCTTGATCGCCTTCTTTACTTGGTCGCTAACATCGGCAGCAGCCTCCCATTTTGCCAAGACCGGCACAGCCCATGGCTCGTTCTGGATCAGCGGCACGATCGGCGCTTTCACTTGTGCACCGGGTAATTTCATCAGGAAGTTGGCAAACTGCTTCGCCTGGTCCGAGTCAACCTTGGCGACGGTCAGCAATGGAAAAGCAATTGCTGGTTTGCCCCATTCCTGCTCCTCCTTTGCCCGTTCGAGGAGCTTATCCATGATGGTGGGCAGTTCGTGTCGAGGCACAGCCTTCACCTTCTCCGTCGTCCCCTCGTTAAAGCCGCGCATCGAGATGAGCGCCGCCAAGGCGTCCGTAGTCTCCGTCGAGAGTCGATCGGAGAGCGTGATGATGGGCGTGTGCTCCCGGCTTACGTGGACGACCCCTCGCAG
>DATNPP010000328.1:0-3199 GCA_036703175.1 Oscillatoriaceae cyanobacterium | reverse complement strand
CCTTTCGAGGCGGTCAGACGCTCGAGCCCAATCATGACGCCCGCGATCGCGCCGACCAGCAAGACGAGCACCCCGGCCATGATCAGGGTATTGTTCCAGCCGAGGTTTTCGACGGACCAACGGCCTCCGATCACCGCACCGACGACGAGCATCAGCCCCACCAAATAAGGGTAAAGTCGTCGCTTCCAGCGGCGGTACGCCCGATCGAACCGATCGAGTGCACCCACCTCTTCTAGTCTCGGCATTTTGACCTCGTTTAAACGTAGCAGCGAGGGCATCGCTCAAAAGCACGCAGCCATCATTTACCCCGCCTCTCATACACGCGAACTCTCAAGCATATTTGAGCAAAGACTGTGCGGGAGGATTCCGAACCATCAAGCGAGGGTACAAGAACTTCGGGGGTGAATAGGAGTTTGCGTCGCATGACCGGAACGCGCGTTTCCGCCCGTATTCTACTGCCGGTGCTCTCGCTGGCCCTGTTCGCCTGCCAGAACAGCACAGGCGTGATGCCGAGCGCCAGTTTCCAGTTGGCTCCCAATTCCCAACCCGTGGCGCCCCAGGCGCCTGGGACGGAATTGCAGTCCGGCAGCACGCCACTCGTGAGTGCCGCACAGTCTGCCTCCCACGTCTCGGCCGGCGCCGGGGGCGCGTCATCCGGCGGCGGTGGCGCCTCGTCGGTAGCCCCTGCAGCCCATGGCGGCGCCGTCACCGTCGAGTTCACCGGTCTCTTGCAGGCGCTGAAAGGCTCGGGACACTACCGTGTTCTCGCCACGGCGACCGACGTGGACCACGTGATCGTCACGCTCTCGATGCCCGGCCAGCCGGACCGGGTGCAAGTCGTGATGGCGAGCCAGATTGCCAGCGGACAATCTTCCGTTACCTTCACGGGCCTGCCTACTGGCACGGCGACGATTTCGATCACCGCTTACGACAACTATGGCGATCCGATAGGCGCCGCCTCACAATCGACGCCGATTACCAACGGCCAGAACTCCTCAGTGGACCTGGACGTGCCGATCGATCCGAACGCATCGGCGGCGTCCGCGGGTTCCGGCTCGGTGTCGATCGACGTGAACTTCGTCCCGACGCCGTCGCCTACGCCCTCGGCTTCGGCAACCGTGGTTGCCACGTTTGCCAATTGCAGTTGTTTCTATGCCGATAATGCAGGACGCTTCTACGGTGAGGCCATCGGGGAGGTGGGCCAAATGTATCGCGTTTTGTTGTCGGCCTACTCTGTCGACGACGGAGCGAAGGTGGCGGACGATGCGGTCGCGATGTGGAACCACACCTCGATCTTTCCCTGGGCAGTCCCGATTGCGTACAACGCGGTATCCAGCGCGATCGAGTTCGCGGGCTTCGGGACCCCGGGAACCGCGGCCATCAACGGGGTCTCGTTTGATCAATTCGCCCAATTGAAGCCGGAGCGCCAGGTTGCCGTAGATTCGGCAGGAGATGTCTTTTTCGATGGCGCCACGGGGGGCGTCGAGAAGGATGCTTCCGGAACCTCGGTGCCAACGACCGTGCCGATGACCAGGGCTTTCACGCTCGATTCCGTCGGCAATTTTTGGACTGATAAGGCAAGCCCGGCAACCTCGGGCTACAGTGTCTCCAAGTACAATGCGGCTGGGAATTTGCTAGGCACCTATCCCATTGCCTTCGAGCCATCGACCATCAAGCCGGACAAGGCGGGAGACGTCTGGGTTTCGGATATGGTCGGATTCACGACCGGAACGCGTCTCGTCAAGGTTTCGGCCAGCGGGACCGTGGGCACCGTAGTGTCGTTAACCGTGGACGGCTTCTGCCTCGATGCGGAAGACCACGTCTGGGTGGCGACCGGCTCCTCGCTCGTGGAGTTGGCCTCCGAAGGCACGACGCTCGCGACCTATCCAATCACTGCCAAGAACGTGGCGTTTGGAAACGGCTACGTCTTCGCCGACATCGGCGGCTCCGTCGACAAGATCCAACCGTAAGACTTAATCCACAATCCCGAACGTCTCTGCCGCCCAAATCACGCCACGGGCATAGTCGAGCACTTGGTGCGAGCCCGCCACCAGTTCCAGGCAACGTGGGCCCGTGAGGTCGTAACGCTCGGACAACCGCGACTCCGCCGCCAGGCACTCGCGCTCCAGCCGCTTGAGGCACCGCTGATGCAGCGCCAGATGGCTGCTCACGTGCCCCACGGCCAGGTCCGGGTCGAACGCGATCGCCTCTCCGAGCACGAAATCGGCCTCTTCGCGGGGCAGATTACCCGCGCTGCGCATCTCGGCCGCCAGGCGCTGCAGCAAATGCGTCGCGCGCTCCACGTAGGGCGCGGCCGTGCGGCCGGCCTCGAGGCAGCGGTCCAGCATGGCCACCTCGAAGCAATAGCGCGCGATCAGATTCTCCAGGTTGTTCAAGGGAACCCTCCCCGCGTCGAAACGCCTTCTACGGCCCTTTTCGCAATCCTAGTCGAAAGGGGCAGGCGCTACAACGACCTGGCGCACATCGCCAGGTCTCGGGAGGATAATTTTTGTAAAGCTAGCGCGCCGCGCGGCCCGCCGTCGCGCTCGGGAACTGGAAGGTGCTGGCCTTCGCGCCCAGCGACTTGAGGATCTCCTGCGCCAGCTTCGCGAGCTCGCGCTCGGGGTTCAATCGCATGCAGCGCTGGAAGGCGTCGATCGCCTCGGCGTTGGCGCCCTTGACGCGGTAGGTCTCGCCCAGCGAGAACCAGGCCTTGGCCTGATGCGGGCCTTCTTTTTCGGCGGCGAGCCGGAACGCCTCGATCGCTGCGTTCGGCTGGTAGTGGCGGTAGTAGATTTGGCCCAGCGTCAAACAGGCTTCCATGTTCTCGGGGTCGTGGTGCACGGCGTGGTGGAAGGCCTCGATCGCCGAAGGACCGCGCCCGCTGGACTCGTAGACGTAGCCCAGCACGAACCAGCTGCGCCCCGCCGTCGGGTCCAGTTCGAGGGCACGCCGCAGGGCCGTCTCGGCCTCCTTGAGCGCGCCCGCCGCGTACAGGCAGCAACCCAAATTGTGCAGCGCGAGCCCGTGGTCCGGCGCGAATTGCACCAGCGCCTCGTAGTTCGCGCGGGCCTGCTCCAGCTCGCCCAGCTCCTGATGCAGCGAAGCCAGATTGAAGAGGATCTCGGCGTTGGTGGGCGCGAGCGCCGCCGCCTGCTTGAAGGCCTCGAGGGCGCGGCCCAGGTCGTCCAGGCGATAC
>DATNPP010000285.1:0-2338 GCA_036703175.1 Oscillatoriaceae cyanobacterium | reverse complement strand
GCGGCATCCCGCACGAGCGGGCTCGCGATCCCGTGCGGTCCCTTCTCGCGACAGCGCGGCAGCCACTCGCAGCCGACGCAGACCTCGGCCATGAGTTCATCACGACGTTCGAGCACGGCGTGGTAGGCGGCCTCGAGGTCGAGCTCCTGGTCCGGCTGCCAGCCCATCGCGTCGAGCAGCTTGCGATCGCGGTTCATCACCGAGATCTGGTACTGGCAACGCTGGCCGTCGGCTTGCAGGCTGGGGCAGGCGCGGCAGACGTCGTCGGCCATCTCCGTCACGCGCACGCGGTTCGCGCCACGGCGGGCGATCGCCTCGGCGACCGCCGTGAAGTTGTCCGTGAAGCCGGTCGAATACCCCGCGCCCTGGTAGTGCAGCGAGCAGAGGAAATGGTGTCCTCGAAACGCGACGTCCGCCATGTTAGAGCATGTGCCCCAGCTTGGCCGCCTTGGTGCCCAGGTAGTTCTGATTGTGGGTGTTCGGCTCGATGCGAATCGGCACACGATCCGTCACCGTGAGGCCGTAGCCCTCGAGGCCGACGACCTTGCGCGGATTGTTGGTCATGAGCCGCATGGTCGTGATGCCGAGATCGACGAGGATCTGCGCGCCGATGCCGTACTTGCGCAGATCCGGCGCGAAGCCCAGCTTCTGGTTCGCCTCGACCGTGTCCATGCCGCAGTCCTGCAACGCGTAGGCCGCGAGCTTGTTGATGAGCCCGATGCCGCGGCCTTCCTGCTTGAGGTACACCAGCACGCCGCGGCCTTCCTCGGCGATCAGTTGCAGCGCGCGATCGAGCTGCGGGCCGCAATCGCAGCGCAGCGAGCCCAGCGCGTCGCCCGTGAGGCATTCGCTGTGCATGCGCACGAGCGTATCCGGCAGCGTGGGATCGCCCATCACGAGGGCCACGTGCTGCGTGCCGTCGAGGGAGTTTTCGTAGCCGTAGATCGTGAACTCGCCCCACTGGGTCGGCAGCAGCGCCTTGGCCTTGCGCGTCACGAAGCGCTCCATGCGCAGACGGTACTCGATCAGCTGGGCGATCGAGGTGAGCAACAACCCATGTTCGCGCGCGAACGCGGCGAGGTCCGGCAGACGCGCCATCTCGCCGTCGGCCTTGAGCACCTCGCAGATCACGCCCGCGGGCGTGAGGCCCGCCAGATGCGCGAGATCGACCGACGCCTCGGTGTGGCCGGCGCGCTCCAGCACGCCGCCGGGACGCGCGACGACCGGAAAGATGTGGCCGGGCCGGCGCAGGTCGCTCGGCTTGCTCTCGGGATCGATCGCGACGTGAATCGTGCGCGCGCGGTCCGGCGCGCTGATGCCCGTCGTGGCGCCTTGCACGGCGTCGATCGAGACGGTGAAGGCCGTGCCCTGCGGATCGGTGTTCTGGTCGCTCATGGGCTCCAGATGCAGCCGCTGGGAGGTGGTTTGCGGAATCGCCAGGCAAATCAATCCGCGGCCGTGGGTCGCCATGAAGTTGATCGCCTCGGGCGTCGCGTGATCCGCGGCGACGATGAGGTCGCCCTCGTTCTCGCGATCCTCGTCGTCGACGACGATCACCATGCGTCCCGCCTTGAGCGCCTCGAGCACCTCGGGAATCGGTGCGAACTCGAAATCGTGTGCCATTTAGAAACCCTGCCTTGCTAGTTCCTCCCAGGTGAGCCCGGTCGGAATCTGCCCCCCCAACAACCGCTCCACGTACTTGCCCAGCACGTCGACCTCGAGGTTGACGCGATCGCCCGTCCGCTTGGTTTGAAAGGTCGTCTGCTCCCGCGTATGCGGAATGATCGTCAAATCGAAATGCCCCTGATGCAGGGCCACGACCGTGAGGCTCACGCCGTCCACGGTGATCGAGCCCTTGGGCACCACGTAGCGCGCCAGCCCGTCCGGCAGCGTGACGGAGATGTTCACGCCCTCGCGCTCGTGCATGCTCACGATGCGCCCCACGCCGTCCACGTGGCCCATCACCAGGTGGCCGCCCAGGCGGGTGCCGAGCGTCAGCGCGCGTTCGAGATTGAGCTGGTCGCCCACGCGCCAACTCGCGATCGTGGTGACCTCGCGCGTGCTCGCGGAGTAGTCCACCCAGAAGCGATCGCTCTCGATCTTCGTGACCGTGAGGCAAACGCCGTTGGTGGCGACCGAATCGCCCAGCGCGACGCCCGCGGCAATCTTCGGAGCGCGGATGCCGAGGCGTCCCGTCTCGTGGGCCGCCAGCGTGCCGAGCTCTTCGATGATCCCCGTGAACATGGTTACTCCGGTTGCGTGTACGCCTCGATGAGGAGGTCCGGCCCGCTGGGCTGGCAGGTCATGCGATAGAGCTGCACCGCCTCTTCGAGCAGCA
>DATNPP010000273.1:0-4084 GCA_036703175.1 Oscillatoriaceae cyanobacterium | reverse complement strand
AGCGGCACCGCGCCCGATTCGTGCCGTTGCTGAACGGCGGCGATCAATTGGCCGATGCCGATGACGATCGCGAAAGCGGCAATGAAGGCCAACAGGGATACCGCGGTGATGCCCGGGTAGCTGAGCGTGATGAGGCCGGCCATGATGCCGGTGACGCCCACGAGCAGCTGCAAATACCAGGGCGCGTGGGTCGAATCGGAACGGAACAGGCCGGCGATCGCGAAGATCCCGTCGACCAGCGCATAGATTCCGAACACCGCCACCAGCGTGACGAGCGCGGCGTGCGGTGAGCCCAGGGCGATGACGCCGAAAATGATCGCGGCGATGCCGCGAACGGTCGGCACCCACCAATTCTTGGCAAGCGTCAGCATCGGTTTTCTCCTTTCGACTACTCCTGCGCCGAGTATTGGGCGTGTGCGGCGGATTTCAAATATACGAACGTGGGTGACGCCGCAACATCATCGAGCCCATGCCGGCAAAGGGGGACGAAGTCGATCGGATACGGCTCTGCGAGCACGACCGAAGAAACGAAAGCGGCCTACTGAAGGCTCGCCACGACCGCCGCGAGACGCTCGAGGTTGTCCACGTTGCCCTGGGCGGCGAAGGGTTTGACCTTCTCGAAGTCCGCAACGGACTCGAACACCTGATGCCACGTGACCAGCGTCTTGCCGTCCTGGTCCGAGAGCGTGATGGTGAGGCGGAACTTGGGCCAGGACACGTGATCGATCACGAGGCGCTCGCTCTCCACCAACTCGGCGAAAGTGTTCTCGTTGCGGTAATCGACGCCGTCGGGGCCGTGCATCGTGATGGCCCAATCGCCGCCCGGACGAAAATCGTACGCGTGAATCGTGTTGGTGAAGCCCTTGGGGCCCCACCACTGCGCCAGGTGTTGCGGATCGCGGAAGGCCTGGAAGACGAGCGATCGCGGGGCATTGAGGACGCGGGTCGCGATGAGCTCGCGCGATTGCGTGGCGGATTGTGCTTCGGTCATGAGTTCTCCTTTGCTTGAAGGTCGCGTAGGTAATTCTCCAGGCGGTCCATGCTCTCGTCGAAGAATCGACGGTACTGCTCCATCCAATCCACCGCCTCTTTGAGAGGCTCCGCATTGAGCTTGCAGGGGCGTGATTGGGCTTCGCGAGCGCGCGTGATGAGCCCCGCGCGCTCGAGGACCTTGAGATGCTTGGTGACGGCCGGCAGCGTCATGTCGAACGGCCTCGCGATCTCGGTGACGGACTTTTCGCCCGACGTCAGCGTGGTCAAAATGGCCCGGCGCGTGGGATCCGCGAGGGCCATGAAGATGGCGTCGAGTCGCTCGGCTGACATGTTATAAACCTTTCAGTTAATTAACCCATGAGTAAAATAAAGGCTGCCGCCGCGATTGTCAAGTAAAACCGGCCTGGTGGTCTAGAACTTGTGCGCCTTGCGGAACTCGCCCGGCAACACGCCCGCTTCGCGCCGGAAGAACTTGATGAAGTTCGTGGGATCCCCGAAGTTCAGCGCATGCCCGATCTCGTTCACGTTCATCGCGGTGTGGGCGAGCAATCGCTTGGCCTCGAGGGCGACGCGCTGGTCGATGTACTTCTTGACCGGCACGCCCGCCGCCGCGAGGCTCGCCCGATTGAGGGTGCGGGCGGAGCAGCCCAACGCGTCGGCGTAGTCCTGCACCTTGCGGGTGCTCGCGTACGCGCTGTCGAGCTTGTGGCGGAACTGAGCGAAGAGCTCCTCTTGAGAGGGCGGCAGCCCCTGGGCCACGCGCGCGTTCGCGGCCTCGCGATCGATCTGCAGCAAGAAGGCCAGCAGCAATTGGCGCATGATCGCCTCGGAAACCTTGCCCGCGTCCGTCTGCTCGTATTCGCGCCCGATGGCTTCGAGCGTGGCGCGCAGCGCTTCGAACGGCGCCCCTGCCAGTTCCAGGTAACTGGTGAGGGCCACGGCGGCGTCGGCACGCGCCGCGAAGGCCTCCGCCGCGCCGGCCGCCCAGATGAACTCGGGCTTGAAGAGCACGAGCGTGGCCTCGGCCCGTTCCACGTTGCGGTACCGGATCACCTGCCCGGGATGCACGTGAAGCAGCGTGCCCGCTTGACAGTAATAATGGACGAAGTCGATTTCATGCAGCCCTTCGCCACCCGTGTAAAGGGTCAGCAAGTGAAACCGCGGACGTTGAAAGCGAGCGAAAAATGTCTCCGGCATTCGGCGACGCAGCTCACTGAGCCGCATACACTCGATTCCGAGTTGCGGATGCGTGGCATTTTTGTAGTCAAGCTCGAGAAAGGTCGCGTTCTCACGAGGGGCCATGGCCGTAGCATAACACCAAGCGTCCGAATTTGACCATGATGCGACCGAATCGGACCTTGGTTCAAATGCTCTTTACAACTACACTTGTGGAGTTATGGAGCTGGATGCTCGAATTCCCTCGGAAACCGGATGGTTGAGTTCAACCACCTGGTTGCCTGCCGAAAGGAGATGGCCGTGAGGAAGTTGATGATGGTTGCCAAGTTCGCCTGGATCTACACTTCATCCATGTTCCTGCCCACGACGATGCTGACGTCCCGAATCGAGAAGGCGCTTCACGAATTCGACGAGGAAAAGCAACGTCAGGCCGAGCGCGTGGCCGCGCGTGTGGCGGTGCCACACTAACCATGGCCGCGCCGACAGAAAAGGACCACCCGTGACGGGTGGCCTTTTTTCGGTTCGAAGGGAATGTTTCGCCGGCTAGCTTCCGGAAGCGGGGACCGGAAGCTCGAACCAGAAGGTGCTGCCGGCCCCCGGCGCGCTTTCGACCCCAATCGTGCCGCCATGCGCCTCCACGAGGGCCTTGCAGATCGACAGTCCGAGCCCGGTGCCCTTGCCGCTGCGAATGCCGTCGGACAATTGGGAAAAGCGTCGAAACAAGCGGGACTGATCCGCGACGGCGATGCCGGGGCCGGTATCCTGGACCTCGCAGCGAATCCACTCGCCTCGGCGGCTCGTGCTGACGCGAATTTCGCTCCCTTTGGGCGAGAATCTAATCGCGTTGGCGATGAGGTTGGTGAACACCTGGCCGATGCGTTGCGCGTCGATGTCGAGCCTGAGGAGGGCCTCCGGCTTGATCGCGACCAACGAGAGGCTCGCCGCCTCGGCTTGCGGCCGCAAACTGTCGATCGCCCTTTGCAGCACGTCGCCCATCTCGGCCCAGGTGCGCCTCAGCCGAAACGTGCCCGCTTCGATTCTCGCGAAATCGAGCAAATCGTTCACCAGGCGCTCGAGCCGGTTGGCGCCGTAGAGAATTTCGCCGATGTAATCGCGCTGCCGCGGCATCAGCGGCCCGGCGGACTCGTCTTCGAGGAACTCGGCAAAGCCCACGATCGACGCGAGCGGCGTTCGAAGCTCGTGCGTGACGGAGTTGACGAAGTTGCTCTTGAGCGCGTCGAGCTGCTTCAGTTGCTCGTACTGGGCGCGGAGCTGCTCCTCCAGCTGCCGACGCTCCGTGACGTCCTGGCTCGTGCCGACGATCTTGACGACGCGTCCGAGCGCGTCGCATACGGGTTGCCCGATGGTGTGCAGGGTGAGGATCGTCCCGTCCGGGTGCACCACGCGGTAATCCATGCTGAAAGGCTCTCCCGTCTCGATTCCGCGCTTGACGACCGCCTCGTGGTGCGCCAGGTCGTCCGGATGAATGCGCGTGACGACGAGGGCGCGATCGATGCTGGGCGCAGGCTCGAAGCCGAAATTCCGGAACTGCTGATCCGTCCAGGTCAGCGTCAACGTCGTCACGTCCAACTCGAAGCTGCCGATGCGCGCCAGGCGCTGCGACTCGGCGAGCAACGCCTCGCTGTTGCGCATCGACTGCATTTTGCCGGCGGATTCCACGCCGATTTCAGGCCCCTGCCCGGTCAGGGCGGCGAGCTGTTGATGGAGGTGCGCGTTCTCGGCGGCGAGATCGGAGGGTGTCGGCTCGTTGGGTTGCACAGGGGATCCGTGAGCTCGTGCTCTGCTGGCGTCTTTGCCTCGCCCAATATGCCAAATTCGACGGCATCCCGCAAGGCACACAGGGCCTCCAGGCAAGTATCCGTGCGGCCTCGGAGCAGGCTGGCGATCCGAGGCC
>DATNPP010000230.1:0-6145 GCA_036703175.1 Oscillatoriaceae cyanobacterium | reverse complement strand
CGCTGCTGATCGAGGCCTACACGTGGCTCACGTTCTGCTGCAACAGCAACGGCAAGATCGCCAAGGCCTACGCCGTCAATCGCCGGGCCGAGTCGCTCGCGCTCGATCGCGCGTGCTGGTCGTGGGGGCTCGTGATGACGGCGCGGGCTTACGCCCATTTGCTCGAGGGGCGTTTCGACGAAAGCATCGCCGTGGCGCGCGAGGCCTTCGCGTTGCTGCGCGACGAGAAGCGCCTGCAGGCGATCGAGCTGTCTTGCGGCGCGCTGGTGTTCGCCAACAACCAGGTCTACCAGGGCGAGCCGCCGCGCGACGACCTGCTCGACGAGCTGAAGCGTCGCGCCGATGCGCATCAGATGACCGAGTGGCAAGGCATGGGCCAGTACCCGCGCATGGTCCACAGCGCGCTGACGGGACGCGCGAAAGAAGGGCAGCTCGCGATCGCCGAGGCGCAGCCCTTCTCGCGCCGCTGCGGCCGTGGCACGGTGCTGGAGCGTGAGATTCGATTGGCCCAGGCGCGCTTGCACGTCGTGCAGGGCCAGTTCGAGCAGGCGCTCGAGGTGATCGACGGGGCGATCGCCCTGGACGGCGTGGTCGAGATGCCGTACTTCACGAGCCGCTTCTACGAGATTCGCGGGCGCGCCTGCCTGGCGCTCGGAGAGCTCGATGCGGCCTGGGGGGATTTCGCGGAGGTGATTGCGCGCGAGGAGGCCTATGGCCTCAAGTTCACGCTGCCCGAGGCCTATCTGGGCCTCTCGGAGGTGGAGTGTCGCCACGGCGATCTCGTGAGCGCGCAGGCCTTCATCGAGCGCGCGCAGGAGATTCTGGACGTGCCCGGGTATCGCTGCGAGATCAAGCGCATCGGATTGCTGCATCAGATGGGACGCGCGGCGCTGGCCGCCGGGCGATCGCGCGAGGCCGGCAACTACCTGGAATCCGCGCTCGCGATCGCCCGCATGCAGGATAATCCCTACCTCTCGGCGCAGGTCCTCGTCGATCTGGGCCGCGCGATGCAAGCCGCGGGCGAGAGCGGTGCCGAGGCCTGCTGGCAGGAGGCCCTGCGTCTCTACGAGGCCACCGAGAACGACTACGGCGCTGCACAGGTGCGCGTGCGGCTCGAAGCCGATAGCCTGGGAGCGCATGAGGCGGGCGACGCCGAGACGCTGCTGCGCCAGTGCAGCGAGGCGCTCGTGGCGTCCCGCAGCGAAGAAGCGGTGCTCGAAAGCCTGCTCGACCATGCGCAACGGGCAATCGCCGCCGATCGCGGCGCGGTCGTGGCCTGCACGGCGAACGGGCTTTTGACGATTGCCGGCGGCGAGCGCGGGGCGATTCGCTGGGGCAGCGGCCCGGCCGTCGACGCGGCCCAGGTGCAGCGGGCGTTGGCGCTCGGTGGCGTGCAAATTGCCCACGATGCGGGGTTGCGGGTGACGCTCGCGCTCGATACGACGCTGGCGCTCTGCGTCGAGCGCGAGGCCGCGAGCGCGCCCCTCGCGCCCGAGTTGCCCTGGCTGCTGCGGGCGCTCGCGGCGGTCGGCCGAGTGGCGCTTCACAATGCCCGCTCGCTCGCCGAAGAGCACCGCCGTGCGGCGCGTTTGCGCATCCTCAACGAGATGAGCCTGGTGGTCTCGTCCTCGCGAGACACCGAGCAGATTCTCGACCATTTGCTGTTGCAGGTGCTGAAGCTGACGGGCGTCGAGCCGGCGCTGCTCGTCGTGGCGCGCGGCGGAACCTTCGAGTTGCTGGGCGCGCGCACGTCCGAAGCCTACGAGGGGCCGCCCGGCTTCAGCCGCTCGGTGGTCGAGCGCGTGATTCACGATCAAGCGGCCCTGTGCGTGCTGGACACGGAGTCGGTCATCTCGCCTTCCCAGAGCGTGTTCGCGCTGGGCCTCAAGAGCGTGATGGCGGTGCCGCTCGCGATCGAGCCCCAGCTGCCCGGCGCCCTCTACGTCAGCTCGCGCGTCTCGGCGCAGGCCTTCAATGAGCTCGATCTCGAGCTGCTGCGCGCGATTGCCGCCTGGGCCGCGATCGCCTACCAGCATGCCCAGCAGGCCCGCTGGCTCGAGCGCCACGCGAGCGAGAACGAGCTCGCTTTGGCCATTCAGCAGGCCGAGCAGCACCATCTGCTCGAGGAGCGCCGGGCGCTCGATCAGGAGCTGGCGCTCGCCCGCAGCATTCAACAGGGCTTCTTTCCGGCGCCGTCCCGGCAGGCGTCGCTCGACGTGCACGGCGCGTGCCACGCGGCCCGCGAAGTGGGCGGCGACTTCTACGACGTCATTGCGCTGCCCGGCCGGCGCACGGCGATCGCGATCGGCGACGTCTCCGGCAAGGGCGTCTCGGCGGCCCTGTACATGGCCGTCGCGCGGACGGCGATGCGCATGGCGCTGCCGAACGCGGCTTCGCCGCGCGAGTGTCTGATCGAGCTGAACACGCGGCTGCGCGAGGATCTGCGCGACGACAACTTCATCACCTGTTTTCTCGGCATCTACGACGAGCAGACGCGTCACTTCGCCTACGCCTCGGCCGGCCATCAGCTGGCGTACCACGTCGGCGCCGAAGTGCGGCCGCTCAAAGGCCGCGGCGTGCCGCTCGGCATGGACCCCGAGGTCTTCGATGCGACGCTCACGGATCAAGCGCTCACGCTGGCCCCCGGCGATCGCATCGCCCTGGTCACCGACGGCGTGCTCGAGGCGCTGGATCCCGAGTCGCTCGAGTTCGGCGAAGAGCGCTTGCTCAAGGCGCTCGCGCCCGACGGGGTGAGCGCCGAGGAGGGCGTTAACCACGTGCTCGCGCGCGTGCGCGAACACGTGGCCGGCGCGCCCGCCTGGGACGACATGACCGTCCTGGTGGCCCGCGCCGCGTGCACCGTCGAATCCGCCCCGCCGCCGTGCTCCCCGATTTCTCGGGCCTGAGGCCCTCGACCCGAAGGAGGAACCATGTTCGACTACACGCTCCATGCCACGTCCGGCGGCCTCGTCCTCGCGCTGAGCGGGGATCTGGACACCCACGCGGCCCAGGCCTTCGACAACGCCATGGAAGCGCATATCGGGCGCATCGCGACGGACCTGACGATCGATCTGGCCCAACTGACCTACCTCAACAGCACGGGCATCCGCTCGTTCATTCGGCTGCACAAGCTGCTCAAGACGAACGGCCGGAACATGACCTTCCGCGGCGCCAGCGCGAAGATCCTGCGGATCTTCCACTATTGCGGATTGGATGCCTTCTTCGCGTTCGAGCCCGAGGCCGAGCCGGGCGTGCTGCTGGCCGTTCAGGAGGGCTAGCGGCATGGCGCACGGGGGCGGCGGCGCGCGGACGCGCGGGGAGGAGAGCGTGGGCTTGCGCTTGCGGATCCGTAGCGATCTGCGGCACTTCGAACGCTATCGCGAGCTGGCGCGGCGCTTTCTCGCGGCCGAGCTGCTGCCGGCGGATTGCGTGGACGACCTGGTGCTCGTGCTCGACGAGTGCCTCACGAACGTCGCACGGCACTCCTATGCGGAGTCGGCCGAGCAATCGATCCGCGTGCAAATCGACCTGGAGTGCGGGCCGGACGGCCGCGGCGAGCATCTGTACGTGGCGATCGTCGATCAAGGCGGCGGCGGCGAGGGCTTCGATCCGGCCACGCGCCTGGCTTCCAATCTCGAACGCCTGGCGGCCGGGGAGCAATCCGGGCTCGGCTTGCTGTTGCTCTTCGAGATCATGGATCAGGTGGGCTACCGCAGCGTGCCCGGAGAGAACTGTTTGACGCTGCACAAGGCGTTCGGGCGGAAGTCGACCGGCTTGCCGCGCATGATTGACGAGATACGTCGCACGGTGGCGCGCACGGCCGGCGAGACCGGCCCGTTGGGAAGGAGCTGAGCATGCCGGAGTCGATCATTCAGGACGCGGAGCAGGATCTGCTCGAGAATTTGCTGGAGCGCAGCTATTCGCTCTCGATCATCAACGAGGTGCTCAGCGGCATCAACGCGAGTTGTCACTACCAGGAGCTGTTTCTCAAGGCCGTCGTGCCCCTCATGGAGATGGTCGGCGCGAGCGAGGCCCAGATCGTCATGCCGACCCAGCGGGTGCCGCAAGCGCCGCCCGCGTTCGACGAGGCGGCCTGGAGCGCCTTGCGCGCGTCCGGCGGCGAGGCGAACTGGGGCGTATGCGACGAACGCTACATGGCGCGCTTTCTGCTCTCGGCGCAAGCCAAGCCGATCGGCGAGCTGCGATTGGTGGGCCCGGCCCATTTGCTGGCGCAGCTGCTGGATCTGCGCGAGGTGGTGCTGGCCCTTTGCGGGCAACTGGGGCTCGCGCTCAACGGCATTCACACGCTGCTCGACACCATCGAGCGGGCGCTGCGTGACGGATTGACCGGTCTTTACAACCACGCGCACTTCCAGACGCAGCTGCGCCAGGAAGCGGACCGTGCGGCGCGCTACGGAAGCTGCTTCTCGCTGGTGATGGTCGACGTCGATTTTTTCAAGCGCATCAACGACACGTACGGCCATCCCGCCGGCGACGAGGTGCTGAAGCGCGTCAGCCAGGCCCTTGCCGAGGCGCTGCGTACCAGCGACATGGCCTGTCGCTACGGCGGTGAGGAGTTCGCGCTCTTGCTGCCGGGCACGCCGCTCGACGGCGCGATCCGTCTGGCGGAGCGCTTGCGCCAGCAGATCGCCGCGCTGCCCATCGAGGTGCCCGTGCACGGATCGATCGGGCCGGTTTCGGCCAGCTTCGGCTGCGCCGCCTTTGCGCAAGGCGAGTGCGATCCGTTGTCGTTGTTGCGACGTGCGGACGGTGCCCTCTACAAGGCCAAGCAGCAGGGGCGAGACCGTGTCTGTGTGGTGCTGGCTCCCAGCCAGGAAGCGGACGGCTCGGTCGCCTGAGCGCTTTCGCGACGCCTGCTGAAAATCGGCGCGTCGGGCTCGGATTTTCGAAGCGCGTCGGCCAGGTCGCTACCCTGGCCGATGTTTCTGTGCGACGCGAACTGAAATTCTTGGAGCTTGTTCAGTCGGCTGCCGTAGCCGGCCACTGCAAATCGCCCAAATACTTTGGCCATTCTGACCAAGGGGGCCCCACGCGCACGTTCAGCCGCTCGGCCGTGATCGCGGAGCCCCGGTTCCCTTCGTCGGCGGAACGCGACTTGCGCATGAGGCGTCGAGCGACACGACGAGGCCGATAGAGGCCAATCGGACTCGGCTTGATATGTAAACAATCGTTACATATGATTGGCAAGTTCGTACTGGCGCTGGATGCCACCTTGCCGCGGCGGAGGCTGCAATGGACCCGCACATCACAACACCGGACCTCTTCGGCGCGCTGCGGCGCGATCGCCCGGACATGCTGCTGGCCAATCGGTACGCGCTCGGCGCGTGCCTCGGCGAGGGCCGCCTGGGCACGGTGCATGCCGCGTTCGATCTGCAGACGCGTCGCGTGGTGGCGCTGCGGCTGCTGAACGCCGTCCATGAAGAAGACGCCTTTCGCTTCCAGCAGAGCTTTCGCGTCGCGCTGACGCTCAAACATCCCCATCTGCTCGAGATCTACGATTATTCCCTCACGGCCGGAAGGCCGTTCTTCACGATGGATCTCGTGCGCGGCGAGACCTTGCAAACCGGCCAGCCGATGCCCGAAGCCCTGGCCGTCAACGTCGCCGCCCAGCTGCTGCTCGCGCTGGACTACCTGCACGCGCGCGGCTTGTTGCATCGCGACCTCAAGCCCGACAATTTGCGCTTCACGACGGATGGCACGTTGAAGCTGCTCGATTTCGGCATGCTCGATCCGATCGGCGTGGCCCATGCCGATCAAATCAGCGGCACGCTCGCCTACATGGCCCCCGAGGTCTTTCAGGGGCGGCCGCTCTCGGCGACGGCGGATCTCTACGCGGTCGGTGTGCTGCTCTACCAGTTGCTGTGCGGCGAGCTGCCGTTCGTCGCCGAGAGCTCGCACGAGCTGATCGACGCGCATCTGCGCCGCTCGCCGCCCGATCTCGCAGCGCGCTGCCCGGGACTTTCGCCCGCGCTGGCGGATCTCGTGATGCGCTTGCTCGCCAAAAATCCCTCGGCGCGCCCGCAGCGAGCCGGCGACGTGCTTCGCGAGCTCATGCCCGCGCTTTCGCCGGCGATCGCCCAGGAAGCCGAGCGTCAGGGCTACAGCTACTTGCTCACCACGGGGC
>DATNPP010000201.1:0-4979 GCA_036703175.1 Oscillatoriaceae cyanobacterium | reverse complement strand
GACGCCCGAGGCGATCGCCCGGCGCCTCGCCGCGCTGTTCCAGGAGGCGCAGACGCTGCTGCCGAGCCTCGTCGCGCCGGCGGAGGCCCAGAGCGAGCTCGAGCGCAGAATCACGGAGCTGACAGCGCTCAATCGGTTGTGGCAAGCGCTTTTTGCCGCACGCGGCGCGGGCGAGATCGCGCTTGCCATGACGCGCGCCGCGTTTCAGGCCAGCGAGGTCGAACGCGTCTTCGTGCTGGATCCGACCCTCGAGCCGCTGGCCTCTCGTACGCGCCAGGGCGGCGAGCTGCCGTACTCGCCGTTGTACATCGACACGCCGCTGTGCGAGGCCGCGATCACGGAGCAGACGCCCCACTGGCGCGAGGCGACGCTCGCCTTGCCGATCGGAACGTGCGGGGTGCTCTACGTGACCGGGGCGAACCGGCCGGACGAGTCCCCGCTGGCGGCGATCGCCGAGGCGGGCGCACTGGCGCTCGAGCGCCTCGACTGAGCCTTACCAGCCGCCGACGATCGGCAGATTCGCGCGCTCGCCTTGCAGCACCTTGAGCAGCGCGACGACCTCCATGATGGCCGCCCAGAGCCACAGCCCGCCGGCGGCCAGTGCGCAGGCGATCGCGGGCAGCCAGCCGATCAAAATGATGTGCCAGAGGAAGGCCGCCATGCCGCCCAGCACGCCGCTGACGATCAGGACCAGCAGGTGGAACATGAAGCTCTGCGCCGTCTGCGAGCGCACGTAAGGCGAAGAGCCGAACGCGAGCGGATACAGGAAGAAGATCGCCGCCGGCAGCACGATCGGAAAGAAGAAGATGCTCGCGTGCGCCAACGCGGCCGCGAGCCGCTCGCCGCCGGTCGCGCGGGGGGATTCGATGTAGCTCATGAGCGACTCCAGCGCCCCACCAGGGGCAAATTGTACGGCTGGCCGCGCAACGCCTGCGCCGCCGCCACGAACTCGAAGAAACTGCCGGCTAGAACGATCAGCAATCCGATGAGCAGCACGAGCATCGGCCCGGGGGCGCCCGCGAAGGCCTCGGCCATCTGGATCGGCGAGTCCGTCGCGACAAGTTGCCCATTCATCGCGAAGATGAAATAGGCGATCAGGGGACCCGCCAGTATAAACAGCAACGCCTGGAAAAGCGTCGCCTGCAAGGCCTGCGCGCGCACGTAGGGGGTGGCGCGTCCCGTGGCCTTGAGGATCATCAGCACCGCCAGCGGCGCGATCAGCGGAATCCCGACGATCAGAAACGTGCCGTGCGCCGCCGCGCTCGCCAGGCGTTCGAGCATGCTGAGCCGGGACGGCGCGGGGCCGATCGCGCGTTCGGTCGCTTGGGACATGGACGCTTCACCTCCGAGAACGGGCTTCATTCTTCCAAGTCTATACCCGCGCGTCAAATGGGCGCGCGGCCGTCCTCGCAGAAAAAGGGCCCCTCGTCGAGGGGCCCGGGGCGCTTAGTACAGCTCTTGCGGAATCGGAATCAGGTGGTTGAAGTCGTTCAGGTACTGGTTCGGCATCTCGAGGAAGTCGAGCACGGTGCCTTGCGGGCCGATCTGGACGATCCAGCCATCGCTGTTCTTGATGCCCTTGACGATCGGGAGGTTCGTGTCGAAGTTCACGTACGGCGGCGTGGTGCCGTTCTGGTCCTGGCCGCCGTCCTGCTTCGAGACCCAGACGTAGTAGATCACGTCGAAGCGGTACTGGGCGAGGCGAATCGCGTCCTGGGCGTAGCTCTGCTCGTCTTTCGCCACGTCGAAGCCCAGGGTGCTCTGCCAGTACTGGTAGTGCTGGGCGACGTTGACGCTGGGATCCCACTGGGTCGGATAGCGGTGCGTCACGGCCTCGACGGCGGCGCTGAGGGATTCGCGATCGCCGTGGTAGCCGTAGTGCTGCATGTAGCTCGTGAACATGTCCACGTCGTCCGGCTGGCCGCCGCCGCCGGCGCTCGGCTTGCCGGGCGCCGGCGTGGCCGTCGGCTGCGGCAGGGGACGGAAGGCTCCGGCCGGCGCGTCCATCGCGCTCATGCGCTGGTAAGCCGCGTTGCCATGGCCGTAGCCCATCGGCGCCATCGTGCTCGTCGCGCGACCGCAACCCGTGAGCGTGGTCGCCGCCAGAAGCAGCGTGCCACCCAGGACGGCCAGCGAGCGAAGAATCGAAGTCATGCGGCGTTTCCTCTTGGATTAACTTGGTGCTAAGGAGTTATCGCTGCCTTAAGATAAATCTTGCTTCATCGGGCCTTAATTTTCGCATAATCTTGGATCGCCTCCTTCCGGCCTGATTTTTTCGCTTCCTTCTCCGCTGCCTGGCGGCGCCATGCGCGCCACAATCGCATGGGGAAGAGGAGGGAATCGCAGGGAATTGGGCATCGTGGGCCTCGGCAAAATGGGAGGCAACCTGGGAATACAAGCCCGGCGCAAGGGCATGCGCGTGGTGGGCGTGACCCGTCCGCCGATCCGTCCTGAGTTGGGCGAGGCGGGGGTCGAGGTGGTCGCCGATCTTCGGGCCATGCGCGAGGCGCTCGCGCCGCCGCGCAAGATCTACCTGTCGGTGCCGGCCGGCCCGGCCGTCGACGCGGTGCTCACCGAGTTGCGCGGCGTCCTCGCCGCGGGCGACATCGTGATGGACGGCGGCAACTCGCACTACCAGGACTCCGCGCGGCGGCACGCTTTCATGGCCGAGAACGGCATCTTCTACCTGGACGTGGGCACGAGCGGCGGTCCCGGTGGCGCGCTCAACGGCGCGTGCTTCATGGTGGGCGGCGATCGCCAGGCCTTCGAGCAGGTACAGGCCATGCTCGAGGCGCTCGCCGTGCCCGAGGGCGTCGTCTACGTCGGCCCGCCGGGTGCGGGGCACTACGTGAAGCTGGTGCACAACGGCATCGAGTTCGGCATGCTCCAGGCGATCGGCGAGGGCGTCGCGCTACTGAAGCAGGGCCCCTTCGCGCTCGATCTGCTGCCGATTCTTCACAACTGGAACCACGGCTCGGTGATTCGCAGCTGGCTGGTGGAGCTGCTTGAAGAAGGTTTGCGTTCGGGCGTGACGCTGGAGGAGGTGCCCGGCCACGTGGAGGACACGGGCGAGGTGAACTGGCTCGTGCAGGACGCGGCGCGCATGGAGATCGCGATACCGGTGATCGCCCAGGCGGTCTGGCAGCTGATCCAGTCGCGCCAGGCCCAGAACCTGCCGATGCAGGCCGTCTCGCTCATGCGCCATCAGTTCGGCGGCCATCCCTTCGGGCCGTTCGGGCCGATCGCGGAAGAACGGAAAGTCGGGCGCGTGACCTGGGATCCGTTCCATCCGGCGCCCGAAAAGAGATCGTAGTTTGGCTCTCTGCCACGCCTCGCGCGGGGCGGAAACCTACATCGGGCCCGTGCCGCTGCGCTGGAAGCTGTCGCCGCCCGCCGAGGGCGCGAGCGACTTGCCGGGCAGGCCCAGGGTCGAGGGCAGCCCATGCTTGCGGAAGAACTCGGGCTTGAACGCCGTGCCCAGCGCGAGCGCTTCCCAGGACTGGCCGCGGCGCTTGAGGTACACCAACGCCGGCGTGATGCCCTGCGCCCGCACGCGCACGCGCGCGCCCAGCCCCTCGATGCGCTCGACCTCGGCTTCGTAGCGCGACGGGCCGCCGTGCCGCTTGACGAAGCTCTGGACGGCCGCGAGGATCGCCTGTTGCGTCGGATTGGACATGGGGCCTCCTAGTCGATCGAGACGCGTGAACGGTCGCTCAGCATGCGCCCGTCCGGCAGCGTCGCGGTCAAATCGCAATCGAGCGCCGTGCCGGGTGCGCTCGCGAAAGTGACGGGAAAGGTCTGGGAATCGTGCGTCATCGTCAGTCTGCCGCTCGCGATCGCCGTCGACCGGCCGCTCGCAGAGAAGGCGTAATCGATGACGATGGGCTCATTTTCGAAGAAAATTCCGGCGTCTTGCGTGTCGTAGAACAAAAAGCTCATTTCGTAACCGCTACCTTGACGTTTTACCCAGGCCGACACGCGCGCCATACGCCGCACCGCCGATAATCCCAGGCTCAAATCATTCGAGGCGCTCGCCGAAGGACTCGGGCTCGGGGCGATCGACGCCGAGCGCTTGAGCGGCTGCACCGGCTCGCCTGGCGGCGGTGCGGCCGTGCAGGCGGCCAGCAACAGGCAAAAGAAGGGGATCGATCGCATGCACGCGCTTGCCACATGCCCTCCATACCCCGGTACACGGGTTTTTCCCGCGCATCCCGCGCTTGACATGGGGCGAGTGCGGTGGTATGTAGAACCGATATAGTGGCGCGACGACGCGCCTGAGGAGGCCCCATGGCGAACCGTGGATTGCAAGGGCGCAAGGTCGTGGTCGTGGACGGCGCGCGCACGCCGTTTCTGCGCTCCGGCACCGGCTTTTCCGAGCTGATGGCGTACGAGCTGGGCGCGCTGGCCGTTTCGGGCCTGCTGCAAAAGACGGGGCTGGACCCCGCGAAGCTCGATCGGTTGATCATGGGCACCGTCATCGCCGAGCCGCGCACCAGCAATTTGGCGCGCGAGGTGGCCCTGTCGGCAGGCCTTCAGGCGGTGCCGTCCTACACGGTCACGGCGGCCTGCACGAGCGCCAACGTGGCGATCGCGAGCGCCGTCGAGGCGATCGCCGTGGGCGCCGCGGACGTCGTCATCGCGGGCGGCGCCGAGACGATGTCCGACGTGCCGATTCGCTTTTCCAAACCGATGCGCAAGCGGCTCATCGCGGCGCAAAAAGCGCGCGGCGTGGGCGACTACGTCAAGCTGGCCGCGGGCCTCAAGCCGGCCGATCTGCGGCCGGACGCGCCGGCGATCGCCGAGTTCACGACGGGCCTGAGCATGGGCGAGAGCGCCGAGCGCCTCGCCAAGCGCTTCCATATCACGCGCGAGGAACAGGACCTCTTCGCCTACGAGAGCCATCACCGCGCCGCCGACGCGACCCGCGAGGGCCTGCTGGCCGACCAGGTGCTGCCGGTCCGCGTGCCGCCGAAGTTCGA
>DATNPP010000186.1:0-4073 GCA_036703175.1 Oscillatoriaceae cyanobacterium | reverse complement strand
TGGCGAGGTCAACGGCCGCCCTGTCTTCGCCTACAGCCAGGATTACGCGGTGCTCGACGGCACGACCGGCGCAATGCAGGCGAAGAAGATCTGCGACCTGCTCGATCGCGCCGTGAGCGTGGGGGCGCCGGTCGTGTCGCTGCTGCATTCGAACGGCGCACGCGTGCAGGAAGGCTTTCCGATGCTCGAGGGCATCACGGCCATGTTCCAGCGCATCGTACGCACCTCGGGCGTGGTGCCGCAGATCGCTGCCGTGATGGGCGTTGCGGCCGGCGTGCCGGCCTACATGGCCGCGCTGAACGACTGGTGCCTCATGGTCGACGACACGGCCTTCGCGATGGTCACGAGCCCGGCGGTCGTCAAGGTCGCCACGGGCGAGGAAGTCTCGCTCGCGGAACTCGCGGGGGCCGAGATGCATTCGCAAACGAGCGGCTTCGCGCATCGGCGCTTCGCGGACGACGACGCCTGCCTCGAGGGCATTCGCGAGCTGCTCGGCTATTTGCCTTCGAACAACGCGGCCGAGGTGCCGACCTTGCCCGCGCGCCCGGCGCCTTCGCCGGATTGGCATCGCCTCGTGCCCGAGGATCCCTACGCGCCGTTCGACATTCGCGCGCTGATCGGCGCGGTGGTCGATGGGGGACAACTTTTCGAGATCCATCCCGAGTACGGCGCGAGCGCCGTGGTGGGCTTTGCGCGGATCGAGGGGCGGTCGGTGGGGGTCGTCGCGAACCAGCCGATGGTCTCGGGCGGCGCCATCACGAGCCAGGCCGCACGCAAGATCGCGCGCTTCGTGCGCAGTTGCGACGCCTACAACGTGCCCTTGGTCTACTTCGTCGACGTGCCGGGCTTTCAGCCGGGGCGCGAGCAGGAACAGGCCGGCATTTTGCTGCACGGCGCGATGGTCCTCTCCGCCTTCGACACGGACGTGCCGCGCATCGCCGTAGTGGTGCGCAAGTGCTACGGCGGGGCGTACGTGATGCTGAACTCGAAGGCCTGCGGCGGGGATCTGGTGCTGGCGTATCCGCAGGCGCGCATCGCGGCGACGGGCGCCGAGGCGGCCTTCGAGATGCTTTACCGCAAAGAGGCGCGCCAGGCCGCGGATCCCGCGGCGTTCCGGGCCGAGCGCATCGCGGAGTTCCGTGAGCACCACGAGAGCGTGTACGCGGCGGCGGCCCATGGGGTGGTCGATCGCGTGATCCTGCCACAAGACACGCGCGCCGAACTGGCCCAGGCCCTCGCGCTGTTCTCGACCAAACGCGTCCTCGGCCGCGCCCCAAAACGCCTCGCCAACCTGCCGCTATGACCGCGGCGGCAAAATGAACAACATTGCCCTCTCCCCCGGAGGGTGGGAGAGGGATATTGGACCGCCGTTCAGGCGGGACAATCGGGAGAGGGGGCGACCCCAGGCCAGCGGAAATTCACGTCAGTGCCACAGGGCGCGGCCTGGAAGCGGTCGCCCCCGCTCCCAGTTGGCTCCCCTGAACGGGTCGCCAACGTCCCTCTCCCACCCTCCGGGGGAGAGGGCAATGCCTGCCACGCCTTTCCGGTTAAGAAACCAGCTTGCGGCGCGGGCCCGTCAGCGGGTCTTCGACGACGATCGTCTGCTCGCGGCTCGGCCCCACGGCCACCAGCGAGATCTTCACGCCCAACAGCTCAGACAACCGCGCCAGGTACTTCCGCGCGTTCTGCGGCAGCGCCTCCAGCGTCCGGACATCCCCGGTCGACTCGCGCCATCCCGGCATCGACTCGTACACCGGCTCACAGGCGCTCAGCACGTCGTAGTCCGTCGGGAACTCGGTCAGCGTCTCCCCCCGATAGCGATACGCCGTGCAAATCTTCAACGCTTCCATCCCGTCGAGCACGTCGAGCTTGGTGATCGCGAGCCCGTCCAGCCCATTCACCCGCACCGCCAGCCGTGCCACCACCGCATCGAACCAGCCGCAGCGCCGTGCACGCCCCGTCGTCGTGCCGAACTCCTGGCCGCGCTCGCGCAGGCCCTCGCCCAGCGCATCGGTCAGCTCAGTCGGAAACGGCCCCGCGCCCACGCGCGTCGTGTACGCCTTGGCGACGCCGAGCACGCGATCGATCGCCGTCGGCCCAATGCCGACGCCCACGCAGGCGCCGCCCGCGATCGGGTGGGAAGAAGTGACGTACGGATACGTCCCCTGGTCGATGTCCAGCAGCGTGCCTTGCGCGCCCTCGAAGAGCACGTTCTCGCCGCGCTTTATCGTCTCGTCCACCAGCACCGACGCATTCGTGAGGTACGGCCGAAGCTGCTCGCCGAAGCCCCGGTACTCCTCGTAAATCGCGTCCAAACTGAGCGGTTCGAGCCCGTAGATGCGGGTGAGAATCAGGTTCTTCAACTCCAACACCTCGGCGAGCCGCTTCTTGAATCCCTCCGGCTCCAGCAGGTCGCCCAACCGGAAGCCGCTGCGGTTCGCCTTGTCCGTGTACGTCGGCCCGATACCGAGCCCCGTCGTGCCGATCGCCGACGCGCCGCGGCGCGCCTCCTCGGCCTTGTCCAGAATGCGGTGGTAAGGCATCGTCACGTGCGCGCCCAGCGCGATGTGCAACCGCGTGAGGTCCAGCCCATGCCCCTTCAACAGCGCAATCTCCTCGAGCAGCTTGGCCGGGTCGATGACCGTGCCAGACCCGATCACGCAACGCGCCTTGGGATAGAGGATCCCCGACGGCACCAGGTGCAACTTGTAGGTCACCCCGTTCGCGATGACCGTGTGGCCCGCGTTCGCGCCGCCCTGGTAGCGCACGACGAGCGTTGCTTGCTCGGCGAGCAGGTCCGTAATCTTGCCCTTGCCCTCGTCGCCCCACTGGGCGCCGACCACGACGACGTTCGCCACCTGTGCTCCAATCCAGAATCGATGCGCAATGCCGGTCGAGTATGCCAGATCCTCCCCCGAATGCCAAGCGCCTGGCCGGTTGCCCGGTGCGGGCGTCCATGGCATAATCGGACCGCCCATGACCACGCCGCTGACCGCTCTTTCGCCGCTCGACGGACGCTACGCCCGCCAGACCGCCCCCCTCGCCGGCATCTTCTCCGAGCTGGGCCTCCTTCGCGAGCGCGTGCGCGTCGAAGTCGCGTATCTCCAGGCGTTGCTGACGGCGATCGCCCATCCCGCCGCCACGCAAGAGACGCGCGTCGCCCTCGAAAGCCTCGCCGATGACTTCTCGACCGCCGACGCCGAGGCCATCAAGGCGATCGAGGCCGAGACGCGCCACGACGTCAAAGCCGTCGAGTACTGGCTCAAGGACCGGGTGCTCCGCATACCGGCGCTCGCCGCGCACGCCGAGCTGGTGCATCTCGGATTGACCTCCGAAGACGTCAACAACCTCGCCTACGCGCGCATGCAGCAAACGGCCCTGCGCGAGGTCTTGCTGCCCGCCCACGGCGAGCTGCTCGCGGCCCTCGCGACCCTGGCCGAAGACACCCGCGCGCTGCCGATGCTCGCGCGCACCCACGGCCAGCCGGCCTCACCGACCACGTTGGGCAAGGAGCTCGGCGTCTTTCTCGATCGCCTGGTCACGGCGCTCGCGCCGCTGCCGACCTTCCGCCTGCCGGGCAAGCTGAACGGCGCGACGGGCACCTACGCGGCGCTCGCGATCGCCTACCCCCAAATCGACTGGCCCGCCTTCTCCGCCCGCGTGATCGAGAGCCTCGGGCTCACGCCCAGCCTCGTCACCACCCAGGTCGAGCCCCACGACGGCTACGCCGCGCTCTACGACGCGCTCAAGCGCGTGAACAACATCCTGCTGGACCTCGCCCAGGACGCCTGGCGCTACGTCTCGGACGGCTACTTCCGCCAGCGCGCCGTGGCCGGCGAGATCGGCTCGAGCGCCATGCCGCACAAGATCAATCCGATCGACTTCGAGAACGCCGAGGGCAATTTGGGCCTCGCGAACGCCCTACTCGTCCACTTCGCGGACAAGCTCACCAAGAGCCGCCTGCAACGCGACCTTTCGGACAGCACCGTGCTGCGCAATCTGGGCGTCGCCTTCGGCCACACGCTCGTCGCGCTGCAAAACCTCGTCCGCGGACTGGACCGCGTCGCGCCCGA
>DATNPP010000317.1:0-3088 GCA_036703175.1 Oscillatoriaceae cyanobacterium | reverse complement strand
CCCCCTCTCCCGATTCCACCGCCTGCACGGCGGTGAAATATCCCGGCCCCGCCGGGTTCCCTCCGACTACGTCGGCCCGTCCCACCCTCCGGGGGAGAGGGCAATGGGTAATGCTGCTGCGCGATTACGGAACCAACGACGAGGCGGCGCTAGGCAACTCGGCAGGCTCCGCAGGCTCCTCGTCCGGATGCAGCACCGCCTGGAAGGTCAGGTTCTCGGCGAGCAAGAAGCCGATGCCCAGCAGCGTCACGGGCAGGTACTCGGCCATGTTCAGCACCAGGCCGTAGCTCAGCGCCGCCACCTGCGACACGCCGAACATGCCCAGTCCGAGCACGCAGAAGAACTGGAACGTGCCCACCTGACCGGGCGCCGAGGGCACGATGGCGGCCAGGTTCACCAGCACCATCGTCACGAAGAAGGCCGTCAGCGGCTGGTGCATGTGAAACGCGCGGCCCATCAGCGAGTAGGTCGAGCCCTCGATGCCCCAGACCACCAGCGAGGTCGCGAAGACGAAGATCAATCGCTTGAGGCTGCGCAAGCACGCCACGCCGCCGACGAAGGCGCTGAGCACGCTCTCGAGCTTGGGCGCCGCCTTCGCGGGGGCGAAGCGGCGAATCAAATTGCCCAGCAACGCCTCCATGCCCGGCACGAACTCGAGCGCAGCGACGAAGCCGAAGGCGCCCAGAAAGATCAGCGACGCCAACAATCCGCCCGTGATCAGCTGAGGCGGCAGGCGGTTCGAGATGAGGCCGACCTTGTGGGCCAGGATCAACAATCCGAGAATGAAGAGCAGCGAGAGGCCGTCGAAGATGCGCTCGATGAAGATCGTCGCGAGCGTGGTGGACTTGCGCACGCCCTCCTTGCGGCCCAGCACGTAGGCGCGCACGAACTCGCCCAAGCGCGCCGGCAGAATGTTGTTCGCCATGTAGCCGATGAAGAGCACCGAGCTCAAGCGGCGGAAGGGGATCGCCTTGGCGGGATGCAACAGCGCCTGCCAGCGCACGGTGCGCACGGCGAAGGTGGTCAAAAAGACCGCGATCGCCCCGACCAGATAGCCGTAGCGCAGCGCGGACATCGAGGCCCACAGCGCGTGCAGATCGACCTTGCGGAAGACCAGGTACAGGCACACGGCCGAGAGTATCAGGCCGATCAAATTCCCTTTTTTACCGAACAAACGCTTTTCCTCGTCGCCGCCCCGCGCGGCTGCATGATGGTACCATACCTCCTCGGAACGGCCCAATGGCGGAGATCACCTAGATCGCTACCGTATGTTCGGCCGAAATCAAAGCGTCTTGTAGGCGTAGTGCTCCGTGATCGCATCGACGAGCGGCGAGATCGCCTGAGACAGCGCGCGATCGCGCAGCCGCTCGTAAATCGCCGGATCGACCGCGGCGGGCAGCACCGACGGCGGCGCGACCGGGTCGCTGCCCGGCCAATCCATCGTCACCGTCTCCGTCTCGGTCGCGTCGCCGTAGCTCTGCTTGGTCCAGATCACCGTGCCCTTGGCGTCGAGCACGCGCAGCGCGAGGGTCAGATGCACGTCGTGCGTGACGTCCATCTCCCAGTGGTAGTTCACGAGCGGCGTGCCCACGCTGGTGCTCGAATCCTCCACACGCCGCGGCGCGCCGGGCAGCGAGCTCTCCACGTAGTCGGTCACGGCGCCGTGCAAGGTCGCCTGGCCGCCTTGATCCACGACGCGCACCGTGCCGCGCGAAAGCGCATCTTGAATCGTGCGGTGCGCGCTGTCGGCGACCACCCAGGCGTTGGGCGGCGCGTCGAAAGCCGGCAGCGACACGCTGTCGATGTGCTGCGATTCCCAGGGCACCTGGGATTGTTGCAGGTAGAACTCGCGCGTCGGGCAGCCCGTCAGCAACACGGCCAGAGCGAGCAGGGGCCAGCGCCTCATGGCGACCTCCAGTCGAGCGTGACCGTCTCGTTCTCGAGGCCAACGCTGAAGGGCACTCGCAGCGACATCGGCATCGCGCCCGTGACGCCCGCGAAGGCCAGTCGGCCCGCGGCGCTTTGGCCCGGCGGCACCATGCGCTGCAGCAGAATCGTCGTGAGCACCGCCTGGTAGGCGAAGTGCTGATCCGCCGCCTCGTCCGCGCCGACGATCGGCCAGGTCGGCCAGCGATCGCGGTAATCGTCCAGCGTCAGCGGTTTGTAGACCTGGCCGTTGGCGAGCGTGAGCGTCGCGGCCGGCGCGTTCAGGATCAGCGGATCCGTGCCGGTGTTGGCGGCGGTGACCTCGAAGACGAGCACGTCTTCGCCGTAGGGATCGACGGCGCGGGCGGCGCGGCCCCATAGGTTGCGCGCCGAAATCTCGCGCTCGCCGGCACCGCGAAAGCGCACGCTCAATTGCAGCGGTCCGGAACGGGCCTGTTGCGTGTCCGCCGCCACGCGCAACGGCGGCTCGGGTTGCGGCAGCGTGCCGTAGCCGAAGAGCCAGGTGCAGCCGCCGAGCGGCAAAAGCGCCAGAAGCGCGAGCAGGCGTTTGAACAAGGGTGTTTTCTCCGGCCCCTACGATAACACGCGCTCGTCTGGGTGACAACGGGCTCAGCGCGGCGTTTTCGGCAGATTGAGCGCCTCGAGCGGGGCGATCGCGGGCCCGTCGAGCACCTGGCCGTCCTGAGCGTAGCGCGAGCCGTGGCACGGGCAGTCCCAGGTGCGCTCGGCGTCGTTCCAGTGCACCAGGCACCCCAGATGCGTGCAGACGGGCGAGAGCAGGTGCAACGCGCCGTGGGTATCGCGCGAAGCGGCCACCTGACGCCCGTCCAGCTCGATCAACTTGCCCTCGCCCGGCGCGAGCACCGAAAGCGGCGTGGTGTTCTGACGCAGGCGATCGCCGAGGAAGTAGGCCGCCGTTTCGGCGCCCTCCTCCAGGTAGGCCACGGCGCCGACGCGCAGATGCAGATGGCGCGGATCGAAAAGGTCGGCCAGGTCGTTGTCGCGCCCCAGCAGCAAATCGGCGAGCAACATGCCGGCGAACGTCGCCATGGTCATGCCGTTGCCCGCGAAGCCGGTCGCCAGAAGCTGATGATCCCCCCAGCGTCCGATGGCGGGAATCCCGTCCAAGGGTTGCTCCCAC
>DATNPP010000154.1:0-3254 GCA_036703175.1 Oscillatoriaceae cyanobacterium | reverse complement strand
CCTGAACAGGGCTTCGGCGTCCCTCCCCCCCGCCGAGGGGAGGGGGCGCCCGTAGGGCGCTATTGGGTCAGTGCTTCGTGCAGCACCCGTCCTGTCGCCTGTGGTGGCCGGGCGATGCCCAGCAATTGGCAGATCGTCGGCGCGAGATCCGAGTTACGGACCGCACCGATGGTCACCCCGCGCTTCACGCCCGGGCCCACGTAGAACTGGATCGTGTGCATGTCCTCGCGGCGCGGATCGAAGATGTGGCTACCCGTGCCGGGCGGCAGCAGCTTGAAGGCGCTCGCCCGATTCAAATCCGGCTCGGGATAGTAGCCGGGCTGATAGTCCAGATACAGGTCGCCGCCCGTGGGGCCGCCGATGCCCAGATCGAAGTTCCCAACCGAGGGGCGCAGGAACTCGGTCAGCAGAGGTTTGCCGTTCTCGGCCTTGACGGCCGCCAGCGCCTTTTGCGCTCTCGCCAGCACCGAAGCCACCTGCGACTCCGGCACAATGCCGCCGAGGCGCGTCTTGCGGTTCACGACCAGGTAGTTGCCGTCGCCGGGGGGATAGAAGACCAGCGTGTGGGCCAGATCCACCTGGCCCCTGGCATCGAGCTTGAGCAGGCCCGCCTCACGCAAAATCGTGTTGGGATAGAAGTAGTACTTCAGGCCCGCGAAGCCATGGTCGCTCGCGATCGCCAAATCCGTGTTCGCCCCGCCCCCATCGTACAGCGTGCCGATGTAGTCATCCGCCAGATGACACTCCTGCGCGATCAGCTTCCAGACCCGCGGCGCCAGCTTGGGATCGTACGACGGACTGTCCCGATCGACCGTTCCGAACCAGTGGTGCTCGCACTCGTCCGGAATCGGCACGTAACTGACGAGCATATCCCAGTCCTTGCGCGCAAAGGCGATACGCGCCCGATCCTGCATGCGCGCAATCATGAAGGCCACCGTGTCCAGATAGCGCGCCTCGGCCGTGCCGTCGCCGCCCTGGTACATCGTTTTCCCAAGGTCGCCCGCAGCCCAGGCGTCAATCGCCCCGGCCGGAATGAAGGGGTTGTCCCCGTCGAATACCGTCGCGAGCTCCGGCTTGTTGCTCTGCGCCTCGGTCGGCGGCGTGTGGTAGAGCAGCCAGCCGTGTAGAGCGGGATCGAGGGCGAAGAGACGGAAGAAGGCCATCGCGTGCCCGCGCTTCGTCATCATCGGCAACGCACGGCTCCAGCCCTGGCCGGAGCCGGCGGCGGCGGGCGTCAGGGTGTCGAAATCGGTCGCATCTTTGCTCGTTGCCAGGCGCACGGTGTCGTAGCCCACGGTCGGGTTCTGCGGATCGCCGTAAGCCAACGCCCAGAGCGTCGTCACGCCCACGCGCAGCGCAGCCTCCTCGAGCGGGCGATCGCTTTGCGGCGACTTGGCCCAGCCACTCGCCGTGTGCCAGGCCGACGGATCGTCATATACGCCCTCGTTGCCACGAATGCCCGCGAAGCCGTCGATCATGCCGAGCGAGCCCGTGTAAGGGCCGCCGAAAGTGCCGCCCGGCTCGTAGGTCTTGAAAGGCGTCTCCTGGGTCGATTGCAGCACGAGCACGCGTTTGCCCTGGCGGGCCGCCGTGGCCCAGATCGGCTCGGCCAATAGCGCGCGGCTGTCAAAGCCGTTCCAGGTATCGAGCAGCGTGTGGCTGGCGGCGGGGAGCTTGGGCACGGCCTTGCCCGTGATGCCGTTGACGTTGCCGAAGGTGCCGGTCCAGAGCGCGGCGTGGCCGCAGGGCGTCTTGGAAGGGAAATTCGTGCGCGAGTACGCGGCGCTCGCGCCGTTGGCGACCACGCGCGCCAGGTTCGGCATCGCGCCCTCGGCGATCATCCGATGAATGACCGAGGCGCGCGAGCCGTCGAAGCTGACGATGATCGCCCGCCGCTGGGAGGGGGGCACGTTCGTGATGGCGCTGCAGCCTGAAAGGGCGATCGCGGTGGCGAGGACGAGGCGACGAAAAAGCATGACGGTCCTTTCGGATAACTACAAGACGAGCACTGGTTGAAGCAGTTGGTCGACGGGGCGCGCGAGGGCGACGAGGGTCCCGTCGGGCGCGTGCAGGCGCACGGTCTCAGCCGTGTATGCGCCCGGCACGCGGCGGCCGTGGCGGATGTCCTCGAGGCCCTGCACGTCCAGGGTGTGAGCCGGCAGATGGCCGAGCCATTGGGACTCGGGGAGAAAGTTCGGGCTAGCCGCCAACTCGTCGAGGGTCTGGCTGTCGGCGATCGCCAGCGTCCCCGCGCCGTCGCGCAACAAAAATGCCAGGCTCGCGGGCAAGCCCAACGCGGCGCCCAGATCGGCCGCCAGCGAGCGAATGTAGGTGCCGGCGCTGCAGGCGATCGCCAACCGCGCGACGGCCCGCGGGCCGGGCGTGAAATCGAGCAAGCGCAAATCGTGAATCGCCACCTCGCGCGTGGGAATCTCGTGCTCCGCGAGCGCCACGCCCGCGCGGGCCAGCTCGTAGAGGCGCTTGCCGCCCACATGGACGGCGGAGGTCATCGGCGGGCGCTGCGTGATCGCGCCGCGAAAGGGGACGAGGGCCTGTTCGAGCGCCTCGCGCGTGAGCGCGGACGCGTCCGCGCGCGCGACGACCTGGCCCTCGGCATCCAGCGAGTCGGTCGCAACGCCGAAGGCGACCTCGGCGGTGTAGCGCTTGTCCGTCTGCAGATACGGCAGCAGCCGCGTGGCCTTGCCCACCGCCACGGCCATCACGCCGCACGCGGCCGGATCGAGCGTGCCGCCGTGGCCGACGCGGCGCGTGTGCAGCACGCGGCGCGCGTAGCCGACCACGTCGTGGCTGGTCATGCCGGGCGGCTTGAGGACGTTGAGCAGGCCGAAAGGTTCCATCAGCGCTTCAAATGGGCGAGCACGACGTCCCGCAGTTGCGTCTCGGCCTCGTCCAGCGGCGCGTGGATCACGCAGCCCGAGGCGAGCAGATGGCCGCCGCCGCCGAAGTGGCGGGCGATCGCGTCGACGTTGCGATTGCCCTTGGCGCGCAGGCTCACGCGCACGCCGTCGGAATGCTCGCGCAGAATGTAGAAGATCTCGACGCCGGCGATCGTGCGCATCTGATCCACGATGCCCTCGGCGTCGTCGTCGGCGGCGCCGGCCGACTCGAACATCGAGGTACTCACCGAGGTCCAGGCCACACGCCCTTCGGCCTCCAGGCGCATGCCGGCGAGCGCGAGACCCATCAGGCGCACGGCCGCCGGGTTCCGGCGCTCGTAAATCGCCGCAATCAGA
>DATNPP010000153.1:0-7151 GCA_036703175.1 Oscillatoriaceae cyanobacterium | reverse complement strand
GCGGGCGCTCGCGGCTTGTCGCGCCGGCGACGAGGCCCACGCCAATCAGGCCGTGCACGCCGCGCGTGGCTTGCTCAGCGAACTGGACGCGCCGCGTCTCGAAGTGGACGTGCTGTTGCTCGAAGCCGAGCTGCGGGCGCTCGCGGGCGACGAGGCGGATGCGCCGCTCGAGCTCGCGCAGAAGCAACTCGAAGACACGCGCCAGCGCCACGGCATGGTGCGCGCGCTGGCGATCGCCGCGCGCCTCGGCGCCGCGAACACGCGCGGCGCGTCGCGCGCCCGCGCTCGCGAACTGCTGACCTCGCTCTCCGCCGCGCTGGGCCCCGATCAAGAAGCTTACCTCGCGGCTTACGGCCGCGGCGAGCTGTTGCGCAGCGACAAGCCGGCGCCGGTGCAGACGCCCGACACGATCGCGGGCTTGCGCGAGCTGGCCCAACGCCTGCAGGACGGCCTCGCGCTGATCGACGCGCGCGGCCTCGCGAGCGACGACAGCGAGAGCGCGCAGACGGCGCGCCGGCTCAAGCAGGTCGTGAGCTTCGCGCGCGCGGTCAACTCCTCGCTCGACCTCGAGATGGTGATCGATTGCGCCTTGTCGCTGGTCATCGAGATCGCGGGGGCCGAGCGCGGCTTGCTGCTGCTGAAAGACCAGAACACCGGCGTCGCCTCCCAGCGCTACATGGCCGCCCCGGGCCACGAGGACACGGCCGCCGGCTCGGAGCAATACAGCCGCAGCGTGGCGCGCACGGTGCTCGAAACCGGCGAGACCGTCTGCGTGCTCGACGCGTTGTCCGACGAGCGCTTCGCGCAACAGGCCAGCGTGCTGGGCCTCAGCTTGCAGACGATCATCTGCGTGCCGCTCAAGGACCACGAGTCGATCATCGGCGCCATCTACGTCGATCGCCAGGGCCTCTCGGATCAGTTCACGCGCGCGGATCTGGACATCGTCCAGGCGCTCGCGAGCCTCACCGCCCAGGCATTGGCCAACGCGCGCCTCATGGCGGCGCAGCGCGAGCGCCAGCTCCATTTGGAGATGCTGAATCGGCTGTCGCGCTCGATCTCGCGCACGCTCGAGCTCGATCGCGTGCTCGATCTGATCACCGACATGACGCTGGAAGTCACCGGCGCAGAAAGGGCCTTTCTGTTCCTGCTGGAGAACGGGGAGCCGGCGTTCGGCGCGGCGCGCGATCGCGAGGGCCCGCTGCCGCCGCGCACGGCGCTCGAAATTTCGCGCTCGACGGTGCGCCAGGTGATCGACACGCAGCAGGGCGTGTACGTCTTCGACGCCGAGCGCGACGACACGCGCATCTCGATGGCCAACCTCAAGCTCGGCTCGGTGCTGGCCGTGCCGTTGATGGGGCAGTCCGGCATCATCGGCGTGCTGTACATCGATTCGCAGGCGCGCCTCGTGCCGACGCTGGAGCGCGAGATGATGGTGCTCACGGCGATCGCCAACACCGCGAGCCTCGCCGTCGAGAACGCGCGCCTCTACCGCCAGGCCACCGTCGACGGCCTCACGGGGCTCTTCGTGCGCTCGCTCTTCATGATGCGGCTGGACGAGGAGATTCGGCGCGCCCGGCGCTTCGGCACGCGCTTCTCGCTGCTGGTGCTGGACATCGATCACTTCAAGAAGTTCAACGACACCTACGGCCACGCCGTGGGCGATCAGGTGCTGCGTCACGTCGCACAGACGCTGCGCGAGTGCATTCGCCAGGGCCTCGACCTGCCCTGCCGCTACGGCGGCGAGGAGATGGTGCTGCTGCTGCCCGAGACGGATTCTCCCGGCGCGCTGGTCACGGCGGAGCGCATTCGCCGGGCGATCGCCGAGGCGCGATTGCCCGGCCCCAACGGCGAGGCGCTGCAAGTCACGGCGTCGATCGGCGTCGCCACCTTCCCGGAGATGGCCGAGACCGGGCACGACCTGTTCGAGCGGGCGGACCAGGCGCTGTACATTTCCAAGCACCAGGGGCGCAATCGCTGCACGGTCTACGGTCAAAGCTGAAAAAGGCCCCCCGTCGCCGGGGGGCCTTTTCGTTTTCAGACGTTAGCCGTTGCTTTGCACGCCGAGCAGCGTCTGCAGCTGGGTGGTGAAGTCCGGCGCGGTCGGATCGAGGGCCTGGACGCTCTGCTCGAGCTGATCGAAAGCCTGCTTGTCCGTGTCGGTCATCGAGGTGTAATTCGCGCTCTGCTTGAAGGCGTCGAGCTGCTGCAGCACCTGCTGCTGAAGCGCGGCCGGATCGACGTTGGTCGCCTGCGACGGATCGGCGATCGAGGAATCCTGAGTCGGATCAACCAACGAGGTGTCGGCCGGAGCCATGTTCGGATCGGCGTTCTGCGTGGGATCGAGCGTCACCGAATTGTCCGTGCTGTTCGGAGCCTGCGCGGAATCGAGAAGCAGCTGCGTGGGATCGGTCAGGTTGCTCGGATCCTGGCTCGGATCGACGAGCGTCTGCGCGGGATCCAGCAGGCTCGGGTCGATCGGCGTGGGCGTGGCGGCCGCTTGCGTGGAATCCTGGGCCGGCAGCAGCTGGCTGGGATCCTGGAGCGACGGCGCTTGGGCCGGCGCCTGAGCCTGGGCTTGCAGGGCGGCGAGCATCTCGGATTGCGAGATGCTGCCGTCGCCATTCGTGTCGAAGCGCTTGAACATCGCATCCACGCGCTGTTGCGGGTTCATCTGGGCCCGGTTGCCCTGGCCGCCCTGCCAGCAGTCGCGGCCGAAACCGCCGTGGTGGTGGTGACGGCGCCCCTGGCGGTTACCTTGCGCGCCGCCGGGACCTTGCAGGCCGGCTTGCCACTGGGTTGCGCCTTGCGGAGCGACGCCCTGGGTCTGCCCCTGAGCGCCCTGCTGAGCGCCACCCTGCCAGGGCATCTGAAAACCGAGACGATTGGACATCGCACCGAACATCGACGAACCTCCTTCAAACCGCTAACTCACGAGGCCCACTCTTCACGGCCGGCGGAGGAAAACTTGCGTTAAAGCCGATTTAAAGTTAGGCGCGGGTTTTCGCGCCGGAATTTAGTCTCGTTTTTACCGATTCGTCACAATCCTGCCAAACGTCCGGCGTACGATGACGCCGTTGCCCGAAAGGAGTCCGCCCCATGACCCGATCGCTCTCGACCCTCGTTCTCGCTGCCGTCGCCCTCGTGGCCACTACGGGCGCCCCCGCCCTCGCCGCGAATGGCCAGACGCCTCACCAGCACTTCACGTCCGCGGAGCGCCAGGCGCACCGTGCCGCCTGGGAGAAGATGACGCCCGAACAGCGCCAGCAGGCGATGCAACAGCGCATCGCCCAGCGCGAAGCCACCATGACCCCCGAGCAAAAGGCGCAATTCGAGCAGAAGCGCGCCGCGTGGCAAAAGATGACGCCGGACGAGCGCCAACAAGCGATGCCGCAGCACCGCGCCGAGTGGCAGCAACGCAAGGGGCAGAAACCCGCGCAGCAATAGGCGATCAAGCAGCTTGCCCCCGGCAATGACGCCGGGGGCTTTTACGTGCTTTCCATATGAAGAACGCCAACATCCCTCTCCCTGGCGAGGGAGAGGGATGTTGGCGCCCCGTCCAGGGGAGCCAACGGGGAGAGGGCGTCTCTTTGCGGTCTACCGAGAGAGAAAGTCTATCGGTGGTCCGCAGGGAGTCCCCCTCTCCCAGCCTCAGCCCCTGAACAGGGCTTCGGCGTCCCTCTCCCCCGCCGGGGAGAGGGCGAAAAGCGGTTAGTCGCTGTGCTCGAGGTCCCAGATGTAAGGCGTGCCGCCCGGGAAGAGCACGCGCAGGAAGTGGCGCTCGCGCTCTTCGAGCTCGAGGCCCGGCAGATCGTCGATCGAGCGGTAGCCGGTGAGCAGCGGCGCCCAGGCGGTCACGGGCAAGCGCAGCTCTCGGCCGGCCGAGCCCGGGCCCACTTGCAGCTTGCCGCGCACCCAGCGCAGGCTCACGGGCTCCTCGCCCATCATGAGCGTCACCTGGAAATCTTCGCTGGCGGCGTAGCGCGACTCCGCGATGCGCTGCTCCAGCACGGGGCGCAGCGCCTGCAGCATCGGCTGCAGGCGTAGAATCTTCACCATCGCGCCCCAGTTGCCCGGGTAGAGCGCGTGCGGGAACGACACCGACGCCCCCATGCGGTGGGCCAGCTTGGCGAACGTCTGATGCAGCGGCACCTGGGCCGAAAATTCCGGCAGCTTGCGCTCCGTGAGCTCCCAGCGCAGCCATTGCAGGATCGCCCGCGTGGCCTCCTCGTCGCGCACGACGACCTCGCGCAAGCGGCCCTTCTCGAGATCCGCCCACACGTAGCCGTGCGGCTGGTTCTTCTCGTCGACGGCCACCCACCAGCCGAAGCCGCCCTGGCGGGTCTGCGCGAGGCGGTAGGCCCAGTAGCCGTCCGAGCGCACCTCGGCCATCGGCGTGCGGCAATTGGCGAGATCGTAGAGCTCCTCGAGCACGGGAATGTCCGCGGCGATCAACGGGCGCACGCGATACGGCGAGAGCACCGGATCGAGCACGTCGCGGCTCATTCGCAGATACGGATAGAAGTGTGCCGGCGCGGCGTAGGCGAAGCCGAAAGTCTCGTAGAAGCGCGGAATGCCGTAGAGGTAGACGTAGGGATAGCCGCGCTCGACGGCGACCTCGAGCCAGTGCTCGATCAAACGCTTGGCGTGGCCCTCGAGGCGCCGATCCGGATGCGTGCCGACCAGCCCGATCTCGCCCACCTCGAGCTCTTCGTCGCCGAAGTAGTGGTGATGCGGCAGCAGCGAGGCCGTCGCGATGAGGTTGCCGTCCTCGACCAGCATGGCGTGGTCCTCGGGCGAGAGGTCCGGCCGATCCTTGTACAGGTGCACGAACGACGCCTGATTGTCGCGCGGATGCACCAGTTGGCTGAAAGCCAGCAGCTTCTCCCAGTCCTCCTGGGCGGTGGGGTGTGACAGGGTCAAAGTGGACACGGGGAGGCTCCTTCGCGCTGATCGATCCTAGAGTGCGGAAAAGCGGACGTCAAGCGCCCGTGCGCGCCCAGCCGATGCACCGATCCGCCATGCCGTAAGCCACCGCAAAGCCGCCGCCGGGCGCGGCCAACACGCCCGTGGGAAAGACCACGTTGGACACGACGCCCGTGCGCTCCTCGGCCGATTCGGGCGTGAGGATCGGGCTGGGCGAACGGTAGAGGACCTTGGCAGGATCGGTGAGATCGAGCAGCATCGCACCGGCGCTGTAGCGGCGATGCGGATCGCCGTCGTGCTCGCCTTGCACGCCATGATAGAAGATCAGCCAGCCTTCCGGCGTGCGCACCGGCTGCGTGCCGCCGCCGAGCTTGAGGTTCTCCCAGGGATGCGCCGGCGCGGCGACGAGCTGGTGGCGATCCCAGTGCAGCAGATCGTCCGAGTACGAGATCCAGATGCTCTGGCGATCGCCCAGTCGGCCGCCGAGGCTCACCGAGAACATGGGGCGATGCAGCATGGCGTAGCGGCCGTGGATCTTCTCCGGAAAGAGCATCGCGTCCTTGTTGGGAACGAGGTTGAGGTCGACGGCGAGCTCACCGTCGGGGGTGTCTTGCACGTGCAGCGACCAGCGCGCGAGCCCCAGACGCGTCCAGCGCAGACCGTCGTTCGAGCGCGCGAATGCGATGCGCGGGAATTGGGCGCCGCCGTAGGCCGTGTAGCAAAGATAGAGCTCGCCGTCGACCTCGGTGACGCGGGGATCCTCGCAGCCGCCGCCGCTCGCCACGGGCGCGTCCAGCGTGGCGTCGAGCAGCTCGTACGGCTCGCTGGGCTCGAGCGCGAAGCGATCGAGGCGCTCGGCGAGCAGGCGATCGCCTTCCCAGCGCAGCGACGCGAGCGCGAGGCGCGAGAAGTTGTGCGGCACGCGATCGACCGCCCGGTACATCATCATGAGGCCCGTGGGCGCGAGGTAAATCGTCGGATTGAGCACGCCGCCCGCCTCGTAGCGCAGCCCCTCTGCCGGCGCGAGCAGAATGCCTTGCCGATGCAACGTGAACGGCAGCGAGGTGGCGGACTGGGACATCAGGGCCTCCGGAAAACGGCGGGGCGCTCGACGAGCGTGAACCCGTAGGGGGGGATGGTAGTGTCGTCGCGGCGCAGCGGCCGGGCGGTGAGGTTCTCGCGAATCGCCAGGTCGAAAGGCTTGCCGCCTTCGATCACCCGCACGAGGCGCAGGCGTTCGTCCGTGCCGCTCTCCCACGCGACGGGCGTCGCGCCGACGTAAGGCGCAAGCTCAGGGTGCCTCGCGATCGCGAGCAACGTCAAGAGGCCCTCGATCGTCGACTCGGCGCCCGAATCCTCGCTCACCTTGGCCCCGGCGTCCAGCCCGTCCCAGACGCGCCCGGTGGCCGGATCGTACATGGGCTTGCGCGCGACGTTGTCGCCCGTGAGCCAGGAGGCCATCACGCCCGCCAATTCGCCGTAGCGGCGATCGCCGGTCGCCTCGTAGAGCGCGAGCAAGCCGAGCGTCTGCGTCTCGTCGCCGTAGGCGATTTGCGGGTAATCCTGTCGCTCGGGCGAGAAGGACGCGAGCGGCCCGCCCGCGATCACGAGCCGGATCGTGAAGTGATCGGCCTCGTCGCGCGCCGCGCGAACGAAATCCGGCCGTTTCAGCACGCGCCCGGCGAGCGCGAGCGCATGCAACATGTGCGCGCCGTAGCTGTGCCAAAGCGTCGGATCGGCGCTCGGCAGGTGGGCGCCGTACGGATACGTGCCCGGCGAGCCGCGGTGGTAGGCCGCGATGCCGCCGGCGAGGGCCGCGAGCAGCTGCGCGGTTCGCGGATTCGGCGCGGCCGATTGCCACTCGGCCAGCGCGATCGCCGCCACCGCGCTGACGTCTGCCGCGCCGCCCATGAGCCAGGCCGGCATCGGCGCGCCGCCGACCGTCTCGAAGCGGCCGACGCGCGGCAGGACCGCCTCGGCGATCGCCGCGCGCGTGCGCGCGGCGTCCGCGCGCAACACGCGGGCAAAGGCGGGATCGGGCTTCGCGAAGACCGCCATTCCCTCGACGGTCGCCCACAGGGCGCGCGCGGTCCACCAGTTCAGCCCCGGCTTCGAGGTGCGCCCGCCGCGGTTGATCCGCCCGTCGGCGAACATGAAGTTGTAATAGGTGCCGTCGCCGACGGCCATGGCGTGCACGAAGCGCAGGGCCTCGCGGGCGCGCGCCAGGC
>DATNPP010000069.1:0-1709 GCA_036703175.1 Oscillatoriaceae cyanobacterium | reverse complement strand
GCACGGCCATGTGCTGGCTACTCGCGAGACGCTGGCGATCATGCGGGCGCGCTACGGCGACGACTTCGCCGGATCGAGTGAGGCCGTCACCCTTGGCGATCCGGTGCGGATCAAGGGCGTGACCGCGACGTTCCATCCCGCAGGCCACGTGCTGGGCTCGGCGCAGATCGCGGTCGAGGCCGGCGGCCTGAGGATCGTCGCTTCCGGCGATTACAAGCGGCGTGCCGACCCCACCTGCCTGCCGTTCGTGCCGGTGCCCTGCGACATCTTCATCACCGAGGCGACGTTCGGGCTGCCGGTGTTCCGGCACCCGCGGGCAGAGGACGAGATCGCCAAGCTGCTGGCGTCGGTCGCCGATTTTCCCGAGCGGGCGCACCTCGTCGGCGCGTACTCGCTGGGCAAGGCACAGCGCGTTATCCGCATGCTCCGCGACGCCGGTTACGATCGCACCATCTATCTCCACGGCTCGATGGAGAAACTCTGCCGGCTTTATGAATCCGAAGGCGTGGCACTCGGCGAACTCGCCAACGCCACCGTGGCCTCCGGCCACAAAGCGGACTTCGCGGGCGCAATCGTGATCTGCCCGCCGTCGGAAATCACCGAGCGCTGGGCGCGGCGCTTCCCCGAGCCGGTGGCCTGCTTCGCCTCTGGCTGGATGCGGATTCGCCAGCGAGCCAAGGTAGCTGGCGTCGAGCTGCCCCTCATCCTGTCCGATCATGCTGACTGGGACGAGCTGACTGCGACGATCGCAGAACTATCGCCGCGCGAGGTGTGGGTCACGCACGGGCGCGAGGAAGCCTTGGTGCGCTGGTGCGGTCTTGCCGGCATTCCGGCGCGGCCGCTGCACCTGGTGGGCTACGAGGACGAGGAAGAATAAGCCTCAGTTGCGCTTCAGGCCGAGGCCGATGCCCAGCCACTCGGCCCGCTTCGCCTTCTCGCGCTTCTCGGTTTCCTCGACGGCATCATCGGGCGCATCAGGCGCCAAGCCCTTCTTCGCCTTGTCGCGGGCCTTCAGGATCTTCTTGCCCTTCTCTTTGTCGGATTTCTCGCCGGTGTCGTCGGGGGCCATGGCGCTTACTCCTTCGCGGAATCAACCCGCGAAAAGGCCGATGCGTTCCCTCGCCATTGCGAACAAAGGGTGAATCATGTCTGCTGGCTGCTCCGCTAACGGATTGATTCGCCTTGCAGAAGGCCGCCTACCTCGACCGGCTGAACGCCGAGCAGCGCCGCGCCGTCGAACACGGAGTGAGCCCGCGCGGCATTGACGCCGGGCCGCTGCTGGTGATCGCCGGCGCCGGCTCGGGCAAGACCAACACGCTCGCCCACCGGGTGGCGCATCTCATCGTCAACGGTGCCGACCCGCGGCGCATCCTGCTGATGACGTTCTCGCGCCGCGCCGCCGCTGAGATGAGCCGGCGAGTGGAGAAGATCGCCGGAGCGGCACTGGGCATCGAGGCCTCGGCCGCCGCACTCGACTGGTCGGGCACCTTCCACGGCATCGGGGCGCGGCTGCTGCGCGAATACGCCGAGCACGTCGGGCTCCAGCCGACGTTCACGATCCACGACCGTGAGGACTCGGCGGACCTGATGAATCTCATCCGCCACGAGCTCGGCTTCTCGCACACCGAGAAACGCTTCCCGACCAAGGGGACGTGCCTCGCGATCTATTCGCGCGCGGTGAACGAGGAAGCGGAACTGGTTGGGGTGCT
>DATNPP010000065.1:0-3679 GCA_036703175.1 Oscillatoriaceae cyanobacterium | reverse complement strand
GATCGCGAGCATCTGCGCGGTGGTGTAGCCGTCTTCTTCCAGGACGGCGATCGCCTCGCGGGCGAGCGCGGCGATCGCCGACGGGTGCTGGGTTTTGCGCTTCGGCACGGCGTTTCTCCCGTTGAGCCACAGCGCCTCGATGCTATCGCATGCAAGTGCCGTGGTGCAAGCTTCAATCGATGCCGGCGATCGCCGAACGCGGCGTAGTTGGTCCCGGGGTTTTTCGTGCTTCTACTCTCGCGCACGATGCTCGAGGTAGTGAAGGCCCTTGGGAGTGGTGAGGTAGCGCTGCAGGCGGCTGTTCGGTTTGTCGGGAACGGTGTAGGCGAGAAGCCCCAGTTCACGCAGATGGCGCAAGGCGGAACGCACGTTACCCGTCAGGTTATCGTAACCCAATTTGTGGGAGATCGCTTTGCCTGCCTGCGGGATTGTGCGGCAAAATTCGAGCACGCGTTGCTCCGTGGCGGTCAAGACGAGTGACTCGAGCGAATCTTGTACCGCGACTTGTACCTCGTCTCTGTCGACTGGTACCTCGACTTGTACCTTGACTCTGTTATGTAAAACAAAATCGGGGTGAATCGGCATGCGGACGAGAAAGAACGTGCGCGCCTCGTTCGTCTCGATCACGGGCGCGGGCGAACCGTTCAGCGCGAGCGCGCGACGGATTTTCGGAATGCCGGTGCCGCGCCCCTCGGTGAGCTTCAGCTCTTTCAGAAAGTCCCCCACGCGGCGGTTGCGGTAGCGCCGCGCGACGATACGGTCCTGGTTGAGCGACGCGATGTGGATCGAGAGATCGGGGCCCGGATGGCTGAGGATTTCGATGCAATCGGGGTTTATCCGCACCTCGATCGGCTCACGGATCTCATAGCTCCGGTGGTAGACGGCATTGACCAGCGCCTCTTCGAAGGCGGCATAAGGGTAATTGACGAAACGATCCGCATCCGCGCGGTCCGGTCGCTTGATGACGCGCTCTTGCAAGACGTTGTTGCGGAAGAACCGCAGGCAATCGCGCAACTGTTGTTGCACCGGCCCTGTGAAGAAACGTTCCTCGATCACGTCACCTGCGACGCCCTGAACGAAATTGACGAGCTCGATACGCGCGAGCGGAAAGAATCGCTCCGGTCTATCGTTGAAGAAGAGCAATCCGGCATTCCGCGGTTTCAGATACTCCTCGCTGCCGTCCACCAGGGCCATGTGGCGACAGAGATCCTTGAAGGGCATCGATTCGGACTGCTCGAGAAGCCCGCTCTTGATCTCCTGCAGAAACGCCTGGATCAAGGGAAGCTTCAAATCCTGCAGATCCGCCTGGTGATTGATGCGATCATCGAACGGGACGGTGGCCGTCAACGCGAGGAGTTCTTGCAACTGCTCTCGTTTGGCGATCACCGTGTTGGAATACTGTCGGATATAGTATTCATACTGCTTTTCTTTCGACGTGACGCTTCTCGGGGCCTTGTAGGGACGATTCTGCCCTCCCGGAGCCCACAACACGATCACTTTCTTTTCCGCCACGTCCTCGACGCTGAGAATCGGGAAATAGTTCGGCTGGATCAAGTTGCAATATTGCAGCAGTTCCTTTTGAATCCGATCGATCTGTTCCAAAGGCACGCCCTTCGGCGGAAGCACCGGGCGTCCGTCCTTTTCCTCGATACCGATGAAGATGTAGCCGCCGCCGATGTCATGAAAGTCGTTGGCGAAGGCGCAAATGCTCCTCACGATGGGATCAGGGTTCCACCCCTCCTTGAATTCGAGCCGTTCCGTCTCGATGACGCGACCACTCAGGAGCTCGGAAACGTTCAAAGGAAGGCGTTGCACAGACATCGCTTCAGATCCTACAGGTTCGGGCGCGACGAGCATAGCATCGCCCGAGTGCTTATCGCGGCGCGCGGGATCACACTCTCAGCCATTCGCCTCGTCTGGTACGATGGAGCGTTGAATCGGGTAGAGCGGAAGCAGGATGCGAGCCATCAGCAGAACGACCGTGGGCGTCTGGTCGCGCCTGACGGGGGGCAACGGGGGGCCGTCGGCCAATCGCCAGATCTTCAACGCCGCGGCCGTGATCGCGGTGGTGACGATCGTCGTCAAGCTCGTCTCGATGGGCAAGGATCAGACCGTCGCGGCCTGGTTCGGCGCCGGCGATGCCCTGGATTGCTTCCTCATCGCCTACATGCTGCCTTCGTTCGTGATCAACGTCGTGGGCGGCTCGTTCAACGCCGCGCTGATTCCCACCTACATTCGCGTCCGCGAGCAAGAGGGCGAAGAAGCGGCCCATCGACTGCTCTCGGGCGTGCTGATGCTGAGCGCCGGCCTGTTGCTCGCGACGATGCTGGTGCTTTCGCTCGTCTTGCCCGAGCTACTGCCGTTGCTCGCGCACGGCTTCGACACCGCGAAGCTGCACGAGACGCAGATGCTTTTCTACCTGCTGGTGCCGGCGATCGTGATCAACGGCCTCGCCACGCTCATGGGCGCCGTGCTCAACGCCGGCGAGCGCTTCGTGCTGACCGCCTTCACCCCGATGACGACGCCCGTCGCCGCGATCGCCGCGCTGTTGCTCTTCGGCGCGCGCTACGGCATTCGCGCGCTTGCCGTGGGCACGGTGCTGGGCCTCGCCACCGAGTTCGTCGTGCTGGCCTGGCGACTGCATCGCAAGGGGGTGCGCTTGCGCCGCCCACCGGCGCTGAGCCACGCGGCCGTGCGGCAGGTGATCGGCCAATACGTGCCGATGGTGGCCGGCGCCTGCCTGATGAGTGGCACCACCCTCGTCGATCAGGCGATGGCCGCCATGCTGCCCGCCGGCAGCGTCGCGACGCTCAACTACGGCAACAAGCTCGTGGCGCTGAGCCTCAACGTGGGGAGCATCGCCCTCGGCACGGCCATTCTGCCCTACTTCTCCAAGATGGTCGCGAACAGCGAGTGGGCCGGTGTCCGCCATGTGCTCCGCACCTATACGAAGCTCATCACGGCGGCGGCGGTGCCGCTGGTCGCGGTGCTCTGCCTGCTCTCCGAGCCCCTGGTCCGCCTGATTTTCCAGCACGGCGCCTTCACCGCGGCCGACACGCACCTCGTCGCGCAGGTGCAGCAGATGTTCCTGCTGCAGGTTCCCTTCTACTTGCTCGGCACGCTGAACGTGCGCTTGATCTCGGCGCTGCGCGGCAATCGCATTCTCCTCTACGGCGCGATGATCAGCCTGCCGGTGGACGTCGTGGCGAACTGGCTCGGAATGAAATACTTCGGCATCGCCGGTATCGCGTTATCCACCAGCATCGTGTATGTTTGTTCCTATTCCTTCCTTTCCGTCGCCCTCCGACGCCTGCTGGAGGCGCAGAATCGCTGTGATGAGCCAGGATAAAGCGACCCAGGGCTACTGGAAAAATTTGTGGGACGGCCGCCCGTGCCCGACGCCGGTCAATCCCCGCACGCCCGGGCTCGGCAACTTCGTGGAGCGGCGCTACGACGCCCTTTTTCGGCGCGCGTTCGAGGGCCAGGAAACGCAGGGCGCGCGCCTCGTCGAGTTCGGCTGCGCCGGATCTCAATGGCTGCCGTATTTCGCGCTCGAGTTCGGCTGCCGCGTGGCCGGCATCGACTACACGCAGAACGGCTGCGGGCAGGCCGAGGCGGTGCTCGCGCGTGCGGGCGTCGAGGGCGAGGTCTTCTGTCGCGACTTCTTCGACCCGCCCGG
>DATNPP010000037.1:0-3825 GCA_036703175.1 Oscillatoriaceae cyanobacterium | reverse complement strand
CTGCGCCTTGGTGAGCGTGCCCACCTTGGTCTTGTTCGGCGTGCCCGAACCCTTCTCGATGCCGAGGGCCTTCGTGATCAGCACGGCCGCGGGGGGCGTCTTGAGCACGAACGTGAAGGAGCGATCCTCGTAAACGGTGATCTCGACGGGGATGATCATGCCCGCCTTGTCCTGCGTCGCGGCGTTGTACGCCTTGCAGAACTCCATGATGTTGACGCCGTGCTGACCGAGCGCGGGGCCCACCGGGGGCGCCGGGTTGGCCTTGCCGGCCGGCAATTGCAGCTTGATGAAGCCGGTTGCTTTCTTAGCCATTGATTGTCTCCTGTGGTCCTAGCGGGGCGGGTGCCCCTGCCACTGTGAAGGGGGGTTAAACCTTCGCCACCTGGGCGAAGTCGAGTTCGACGGGCGTGGCGCGACCGAAGATCGAGACCGACACCTTGAGCTTGCCGCGCTCGGGATTGACCTCGATGATCTCGCCGGCGAAATCCGCGAACGGGCCGCTGATGACCTTGATGTGCTCGCCGACGTGAAGATCGATCTGGATCTTCTGCTTGGCGGTCGCCCGGCGGAAGATCTTGTTCACCTCGCGATCGAGCAGCGGCGTCGGCTTGGAGGCCGAGCCCACGAACGAGGTCACGCCGGGAGTCGAGCGCACCACGTGCCAGGATTCGTCATCCAACTCCATCTCGACGAGCACGTAGCCGGGGAAGACCTTGCGCGGCTTCTCCAGGCGCTTGCCGTCCTTCATCTCGACCACCATCTCTTCGGGCACTTCGACGTGGAAGATGCGATTCGTGAGGTTCATGGACTCGATGCGGCGCATGAGGTTGTCTTTGACCTTGTCCTCATAGCCGGAGTAGGTGTTGATGACGTACCACTTCTTTGCCATTGATGCGTGGCCGGGATTCCGGCGCTCTCCTTAAGATGTTTTGCCGAACAGCAGCCAGTTGAAGACGAAGGCGTAGAGGTGATCCAGCGCGTAGAGCAGCGCGAAGAAGAACACCAGCACGAAGATCACGACGACCGTCTCGGTGACGACCATCCGCCGCGTGGGCCAGGTGACCTTGCGCATCTCGTCGCGCACTTCGGTGATGTAGCCGAAGTACTTCTTGAACGCGCCGCCGAGCGGAACGCCTCCGCCCAGTTGCAGCGATCGCTCGCGCGCCTGGTCGTCTTCGTTTTGAAGCTGCTCCTCGCCTTCTTGGGCGGTGGAACTGTCCGTATTCGTCACTTTCCGCTTTCCTGTTTAGAACATGCCGGGCGAACCCGGCCGAAGCGGCGTGCTACTTCGTTTCCTTGTGGGGATGGTAGCTACGGCAGAAGCGGCAGTACTTGCTCAGTTCCAGCCGATCGGGCGTCGTCTTCTTGTTCTTGGTGGTGACGTAATTGCGCCGCTTGCACTCGCCGCAAGCCAGCGTGATGATGACCCGCATGGTTCCTGTAATCCTTTCGGTAAGTCCTGGATAAGGTCGCCTGCGAATTTGTCGCCGGCGACCTTCTGCTTGGCGCCTGTTGACAGCGCCGAAAACTCGATTCCGTTTCCACCCGAAAGCCCTGAAACCTGGTCGGCGAGCCGTTTCCGGCTGGGCCCCGCGGCGGGTGTTGACAAGTGCCAAATCAAGTTAACACATGTCCGAAACGGTGTCAACGGAAGGCTCTGCGCATGGGTTAAAGAAGCATTAACCTGCGCACAACCCGTGATCGGCCGTCGACACAATCGTCGCTTTCTCTAGATATAGCACGCCGATAAAGAATCGGGCAAACGGGCGATCGTCAGCGCGGCGGGTGATCGCGCGCGCGCTCGAGATCGTAGTAGCCCTGCAGATGCACCCAGAACTCGGGCGTGGTGCCGAAGAGCGTCCCCAGACGCAGCGCCAGCGCCGCGTCGAGCGATCGCTCCCGCCGCAACACGCCCTCGATCTGCTCGAGCGGCATGCCGATGCGTGCCGCCAGATCCGCGGCGGACAGCCCCAGCGGTTTCAGGAACTCCCAGTCGAGCACCTCGCCCGGGTGCACGGGGGCCAGTCGGGTTCGCGTTCTAGCCATGGCAACCGCCCTCGCGATCGCTCACCAGTTCGACCCGGTAGGCGTCGCCGTCCATCCACTTGAAGCACAGCCGCCAGTCGCCCGCCACCTCGATCGTGTGGTGCCCCTTGTGGCTGCCGCCCGCGAGCGTGCTCAAGCGATTGCCGGGCGCGTCGCGCAGATCGGCGAGCTTGACGGCGCTGTGCAGCATCGCGAGCTTGCGCAGGGCGATCGCCGCGACCTCGTGCGGAAGGTCGGCGATCGCGTCGCGCTGAAATAGCCGCTCGGCACGCGGGTCGATGAAAGTCCGGACCATATACCGATGCTAGAGCGTCGACGCCGCACGGACAACGAGCGAGCGACCATATTGAAAAGACAAGAGCCCTCGTCGGGATTCCCGACGAGGGCTCTGCGAAGGCGCTTACCGTCCGACGCGCGCGTGGAGCGTTTCGACCGCCTTGAGGCGCAGGATCGCCCGATCCAGCGCGGCCTGCTCGGCCGCGCCGTTGACCAGGGAGGCCTGCTGCTCGGCGCGATCTTTCGCGAGCTTGGCCCGCGCGGCGTCGATGTCCTCGGCGCGCTCGGCGGCGTCCGCGAGCACCGTGGCCTTGGTGGGTTGGACGTTCAAAAAGCCGCCCATCACCGTGATCACCTTGTTCTCGCCGGACTCCGTGCGGTAGTGCAACAATCCCGGATCGAGCGCCGTGAACAAGGGGATGTGGCCGGGCAGAACGCCCAGCTCGCCTGCCAGGCCGCGCAGGGAGAAGAAGGTCACCGGCTCGGAGAAGACCAACCGGTCCGGCGTGACCACTTCGAGTTGGATCGTGCTCGCCATGGCTTAGGCCTGCTGCATCTGGCGGGCCTTCTCCACGGCCTCGTCGATACCGCCGACCATGTAGAACGCCTGTTCGGGCAGATTGTCGTGCTTGCCGTCCACGACCTCCTTGAAGGAGCGAATCGTGTCGGCGAGCTTGACGTACTTGCCGGGGTTGCCCGTGAAGACCTCGGCCACGTGGAACGGCTGGCTCAAAAAGCGCTGCAGCCGGCGCGCGCGCTCGACGGTCTTCTTGTCTTCCTCGGAGAGCTCGTCCATGCCCAGAATGGCGATGATGTCCTGCAACTCCTTGTACTTCTGCAGAATGCGCTGCACCTCGCGCGCCGTGTTGTAGTGCTCGTCGCCGACGACTTCGGCGGCCAGCATGCGGCTCGTCGAGGCCAGCGGATCGACGGCCGGGTAGATGCCGATCTCGGTCAGCTTACGATCCAACACGGTCGTCGCGTCCAGGTGGGCGAAGGCCGTCGCCGGCGCGGGGTCCGTGAGGTCGTCGGCGGGCACGTAGATCGCCTGCACCGAGGTGATCGAGCCGTCCTTGGTTGAGGTGATGCGCTCTTGCAGACCGCCCATCTCGGTCGCGAGCGTCGGCTGGTAGCCGACGGCCGAGGGCATACGGCCCAGCAGCGCGGACACTTCCGAGCCGGCCTGCGTGAAGCGGAAGATGTTGTCGATGAAGAGCAGCACGTCCTGCTTGGCCGCGTCGCGGAAGTACTCCGCCATGGTCAGCGCCGAGAGGCCGACGCGCATACGCGCTCCGGGCGGCTCGTTCATCTGGCCGTACACCAGGGCCACCTTGTCGATGACGTTCGACTCGATGAACTCGTGGTACAGGTCGTTGCCCTCGCGGGTGCGCTCGCCCACGCCGCCGAACACGGACACGCCGCCGTGCTCTTTCGCGAGGTTGTGAATCAGCTCCTGAATCAGCACCGTCTTGCCGACGCCGGCGCCGCCGAACAAGCCGACCT
>DATNPP010000005.1:0-11268 GCA_036703175.1 Oscillatoriaceae cyanobacterium | reverse complement strand
AAAGCCAATCCATGAATTCGGGAGACGAATGCGGAATCGGCGGATTCTTCTCCTGGCTGGCCAAATAATCGACGATGCCCGCCGTCGAGAACATCACGCACGTGCCGCGTGGTCCCTGATCGCGCACGGGGGGCATTTTCGGCCGCAAATCGATCGAGGTCGGCAAGTTCACGAGCCGGTAGTGCAGTGCCGGTAGGCTGATCGCGCTGTGCTGAATCAAATCTGGATGGGCGCGGAAAAATGCCGCATCGACCGAGGGAGAAGTGCCGCCAAGGCCTTCTTCGACTTCGCCGTTGCTCGCTCCGTTCGCGCCGGGCGCCCCACTCAATTTGACCTTCAGCGTCTGAACAGTAGACTTGTCGGGAAAGTTCTTCACCGCTGGGCCCTGGTTGGCCGCCAAGAAAGCGCCGACGCTCTGCGTCATCGCCGCCACGCTAGGGCTGCCGGAGCGGCCGCTGCTGCCCGTCGACAGTGTGCCCGCTTCGTTGCTCGTGGCGGGAGCTCCCGATGCGCCGACAAGTTTGCCAAGCACGAACGAAAGGCCCCCGGGCATCCCATCGGGAGTGCCGCACGCCGCCAGCGCCGTCATCGAAACCAGAGCCACGGCTATGCGCTTCCGGGGCATTGCTCCACCTCCGTTCCATCGTCGGCGATGAAGAAAATGTACCCGAACCCCCGCTTGTTATAAACGGGAGCGTTGTGAATGGGGTTTCCGGCTCGTGCGCAAGGATGCCCTCCGTTCGGCCTCAGAGGGCATGCTTCACTTCGATGGGGCGAGTGGCGGCAGATCTCGATTCCTGAGCGTGAGGCATGTTCCCTGCTTCTCGCGCGAACATGCGCACGATGATGGCGATCGCCAGCGGATCCGTCTGCGCGCAGGCCCACACGCGCGCGAGGTTGTAGGCCCGCGAACCGGCTTGCAGACCGGCCCGAGCAACGAAATGCTCGAAGCAGCGCTCGGCGGACCAATTTCCGGCCTGGGCCTCCCGAAGGGCTTCCGAGGTGAATTCGAGCAGGCCGGCCATCGGGTGACCCGTGCGGGACAAGGACATGAAGAGTCTCCTCCGGCAGAAGCAGGGACGACTCCGATTTAACGCCACGCGGCCCGCGCCGCCATGCGCCGACGCCGCGGATCCCGCTAGGCAATTTGGCGTAGTTGCCGTTCGAGCGCCCCATGCAAAGCCAATCGGACCACGGCGGGCCGTGGTCCGATTCAAGCGCTCCTGAAGATGCTCGGGCGTTAGAGGAACCGTTGCGCCCCGCCCAGCAGGTCCCAACGGCTGCCGGAATCCGGCTGGCCCCAGTCGACCCACGAGGCCAGCGAGGCGACGCTGGTGCTGTCGGCGACCTTGCCGTCGAGCGAGTAGTCGTCGATGCCGCTCTGCTGCATGCCCGCGCGACCGACCGTGGCGTCGATGCGGCCCTTGTTCTTCGCGTAGAAGTTCGCCCAGATGCGGCCGCGGCCGTCGTCGTACCCGCCCAGCTCGCTGCGCACGCCAGGGTCCTTCGCGTAGTTGTAGCCGCCGTAGAAGCCTACCTGGCCGTTGTACCACTGCTGCTTGCCGCTGCGCCAGAGGGCCTGGTGCGCCGTGGCGAGCTCGAACATCGCGATCTCGTTGGTCTTCATGTCGCCGATCAGCCACTCGTTCGGATAGTCGCCGTCGTTGCGGCTGGAGAGGGCCTTGAGCGCGTCGTCGATGCTGTTGCTGTACTGGATCGCCTCGCGCGAGCGCTCGAAGATCGGGTCGCCGTCCTGGTAGCGGCCGGAATCGGCCAGCGTGGTCTCGGTCATCACGATGCCGGCGTCGTTGAGGTACCAGTCCGTGTTGCTGGCGATCGCCCCCGGCAAGCACTGCATCAGGAAGCGGTGGCCCTGATCCGGCGTCTCGTCGACCAGCACGTTGAAGTACTTGGCGAACGCGATGCCGGGCGCCCAGGTCGAGTGCCCCACGACGATCTTGCCGTCCTTGGTGGCCGCTCCGGTGGCGATGAAGGCGCTGCAGGGCAGGTGCTTGCCGTCCCAGCCGAGACGGCGCAGCACGAACTGGTTCCCCCACCGAGGCATCAGGCGGCCGGGGGCCGTGCTGAACATCAGGTCGACGGTGCTGTTGAGGGCGAGAATGTCGGTGTAGTCGACGTGCGCGAAGGCGCCGCCGGACAGAGAAGGCAAGGACGGCGCATGCACGGAGGCCGTGGTGGAATCGACGCCGTCCGCGATGCCCTGCATCTCGGCCTGGTACTCGGGCGTGATCTTGGAAGCGAAGAGCTTCGTGGCCATCGCACGCTGCTGCTGCCAGTATCCGGAATCGCCCTGGCTCACCGTCTGCAACACGCCGCGAATCTCGGGCGCCAGCAAGCGCCCGAGCTCCTGTCCGCGCTCGGTCGGGTTGCCCGCGACGTGGACGACGATCCAGCCGTCCTTCGCTTCGCGCGTGCCGCCGGCCGCGGCGGCGCGCAACAAGGTGTCGCGGTTCGCCGTGAGCGCCGTGGGGCCGTATGCGGTGTTGATGCCGCATCCGGCCAGGGTCGCCAGGGTCAGGCCGAGGGCTAACGGGGAAACACGCCGTTGGCGTAGGTTCATGGACTCGACCTTTCTGCTGCAGGCGCCGGCTCGCTCTCGAGCGGCATTACCTAAAGTTAAACCAGACTTAATCGCAATCCAATCTTAGGCCATTCACGGCCGCCGGTCAAGCACCCGCGCGGTCGCGGACGCGATCGCATCTTTTTACCAATCTTGACCCTCTATTAACATTCTCTGAACTAGGTTGCGCCTCCTGGTCGCCGATAAGACACCCAACGCCAGGAGGCCTGCAATGTCCGTTTCTGCTTTTCGGAATCTTCCTCAACCGGCAGCCAAGCCGATCCGACCGGCGACGACCGTCCCGCAAGCGAGCATCGAGCGCGCGGCGCCGCGTGCCGCGACCGTCGCGGCGCCGAGTGGAGGCTTGCACAGTCTCGTCCTCTCGGTCGAGCATGGCGCTGCGGACGCGCTCGTCGCACTCGGCCGCGTGCCCGTGCTGCGCCGCGTCGGCTACGCGCTCTACGGCGCGCTCTGCTCGGGCAAATCCGGCGGACCGCAGCTCGAGAACACGGGGCTTTTGACGAAGAACCTGGAGCGTGGCGCGCAGCCCAGCGAGGCCGCGATCCCGAGTCTCGAAAAGGCGGGCGTGAAAACGGTCATCAATTTGCGCCCCGAGACGGACTGGGAGAAGCCGCTGATCGAGAAGGCCGGCATGAACTACGTGGCGCTGCCGCTGCCGGCGATCGGCGCCCCCACGAACGAGCAGGCCGTCCAGTTCCTCAAGACCGTGACCGATCCGGCCATGGGCAAGGTCTTTTTCCACTGCCAGCATGGCGCCGATCGCACGGGCGCGATGGCGGCGGTCTACCGCATCGCCGCGCAGGGCTGGAGCGCCGACAAGGCGATCGCCGAGATGCCCAAGTACCACTTCCATTCGGGCATCGAAGACGCCAAGGTCAGCTTCGTCAAGCAATTCGACGGCTTCTGGAAGGGCCTGAGCCAAAACGCCAAGAACGACATTCTGCACGCGGTGGTGCACTAAGCCGCCGGCGATGCGAATGTCCCTCCGAATGCCGCCGTTCCGCGCCCTGTTTCTCGGCGCCCTGGTCTGCCTCGGTCTCGCCGCCACGGCCCGCGTCGCGCGCGCCGATCGCTACTTTCCGTTCAGCTACCCCTACAACACCGACGAGCAGGGCGAGCGCGAGCTCGAGCTCTACAGCGACGTCTCCGCGAGCGGCCTCGAGAACCGGCTGGAATTCGAGCTCTATCCAACCGATCGGCTCGCACTCGCCGCCTCCGGCTACTTGCACAACGGCACCCAATTCGACGGTTGGGCGCTCGAGGGGCGTTACCGCCTCGCCGAGCCGGACGTGTTACCGCTGGACACGGCCCTTTACGGCGAGATCGAGGACGCGCAGGGCGAGGGGCCGACGCTCGAGTACAAGCTGCTGCTCGAAAAGACCTTCGGCGAATGGGAGTTCGACGCGAACCTGATCGGCGAGCACCATTTTCGAGGCGGCGACGAATTCGGCGCGACGCTCGCGGGAGGCTACTTCTTCGACGAGAACACGATTGCCGGCATCGAGGCGCGCTACGACGCGCAAAAGCTGTACGCCGGCCCGACGTGGAGCCGCATGTGGGGGCCCTACCAGCTCACGGCGGGCGTGTATTACGGCGGCGCCGACGCGCTGCTCGGGCGCCTGGTGCTCGCTCAGGAGCTGTAATCAAACGGGCAAACCCGCTCGTCCTGCCGGCGCGCGGTTGAAGCGGCGTCGGAATGATGATACGCTAGAACAACGTTCTGACTGCTTTGGCCGAGGCGCTTCATGACCGACCGCACGATCCGCAATCCCGTCGAGGGCATCGTCGCCACCTTCCACGAAACCGCCCGCGACACGAACGGTGCGCTGACGCGCATCGAATTCCAGGTCCAGCCCGGCGGTGGACCGCCCTTGCACTACCACACCGAGTTCGACGAGGAGATCGTCGCGCTCGAGGGGCCTCTGGCCGTGACGATCGGCAAGGAGACGCGGGTGCTGCAGACCGGCGAGCGCGTCTCGATTCCAAGAGGCGTGCCGCACACCTGGCGCAACGCCACGGCGGACGAGGTGAGCTTCGAGGCCCGCATGGTGCCTGCGACGCACGGCTTCGAGAACGTCTTGCGAGCGCTCGCGGGGCTCGCTCAGGACGGCGAGCTGAATCAGGCGGCGCTGCCGAAGGACTTCAAGACGCTCGCCCTGCTCGCGAGCTGGGGCGACACGCATCTGCCGGGGCCAATGGGCATGCTCGCCCCGATGCTGGGCTGGATGGCGCGTCGGGCCGAGAAGTCGGGCTTGGGCGATCGCCTGCGGCAACGCTACGGCTGCGACATGCCGCCCGTCGCTTCCAGTCGCGACTAGACCGACGCCGCGGTGTCCTGCGCGTCGAGCGCCGCGAGGATCTCGGCGTCGTGCGCGCCCGTGCGAATGGCCCGCACTTCCTCCGCCCCCGTCGGCGTGCAGTAAGGCTCGAATAGCGCGAGCGCCAGCTTGCCGTAGTGCAGCAGGATCGCGTCGTCGCCGGCGTCGGGCATATAGACCGTCGCGGCGCGTAGCCAGGACGTCATCAGAATCGTGAGCAGCTCGTGCAGCTGGTCCGTGTGGCCGGCCAGGCGATCGCCGTCCAACCGCCCGGATTGGCTCAGCCCGTCGAAAGCCGCCTGCGTGCGCATGCGGCGCTTCATCATGAGCGAAAGCTCGGTCTCGCGGAGCTCGGGGGACTGCAGCAGAATCTCGGCGTAGCTGATCTGGTAGAACCGGTACGCCAGGTGGTTGTGCATCACCCCCAGCACGGAGGCGTAGAACGTCACCATCGTCGGCGTTTGCGTCTGCGTCGGCCTCGACCGGCGGCTGTTGGCATTGTGCAGTTCCTTGACCAGGGTCGCCACCAGCACTTCCTTTTGCGGAAAGTGGTAAGCGAGGTTGCCGGGGCTCATGTCCAGCTCGCGGGCGATCTCGCGCACGCCCACGGCGTTCAGCCCCCGCTCGTTGAAGAGCCGGAGCGCCGTTTCGAGGATGCGGCTGCGGGTGTCGGAGGCCATTGGCCCAGTATTGTACCGCAATCCTGTGGCGGCAACGTGGCGAATCACAAGCGATCTGAAGCCCAAGCGGGCCGCGCGCGTCGTTTCGCGCTTAGTACGTTGACCTAAAGCCAAAAGTGCGCTAGAGTGAATCCAGTTAGTACACCGTCCTAAAAGAAGGAGCACACCGATGGGCAGCCGTACGATTCACAATCCGCACTCCAACGACGTGGTCACCTTCATGGAGACCTCGCGGGAGACGAATGGCGCCCGATCGGTGATCGAGAATCGCTGCGGTGCCGGCGGCGGGGTGCCCCTTCACTACCACAACGAGTTCGACGAGGAGATCGTCGCGGTCGACGGCCCGCTGACCGTGACGCTCGGCAACCGCACGCTGACGCTGCAACCCGGCGAGCGTGTCGTGGTTCCTCGGGGCACGCCCCACTGCTTCCGCAACGCCACCTCGGGCGAGGTGACGTTCCAGGCCAATCTCGTGCCGGGCTCGACCGGCTTCGAGAACTTCTTGCGAGTGCTCGCGGGCCTCTCGCAGGACGGGAAGGTCAACCGCGCAGGACTGCCCGACCTCCGAACCTTCGCGATGATGAGCCGCTGGGCGGACACGAACCTGTGCGGCGCGCTGAGCGTGATGAACCCCGTCATGAGCCTGCTGGCCAGGAGGGCCGAGAAGTCGGGGCTGGGCGATCGCCTGCGCGCGCGCTACGAATGCGACTAGATGGCTTGCCCCTTTCGGCGGGCTAGTCTCGGCCGCGAGCAGCCGCGGCGAGGCGACCTATCGGGGTGGCTTTCGGCCGCCTTAGCAACCGACCGGCAGCACGGCCTCGAAAACGTCGGCCGCGCCACGCGTGCCCGGCATCGAGGCCAGCACGCCGGCGCGTTCACGGGCACTTTGCCCGAAAGACGGCGTGCCCAGGATCGTTTCCGCAGCCGCCCGGATCGTGTCGACGTCGGCATCCGAGGGCAACATCAGCCCGCAGCCCCATTCTTCGAGCGTGGCGCCCACGATTGGCTGATCGTGGGCCACCGAGGGCATCACGATCGCCGGCACGCCGTGGCGCAGCGCGCGCATGGCCGTGCCGTGTCCGCCGTGCGTCACCACCAAGGCCGCTTCGGCGAGCAGGGCGTCGTGATCGGCGTAGCCCACCACGCTGGCGTTCTCGGGCACCCGCAGCGCCGCGGCGTCGATCGTGCCCGCGGTGGTCGCGACCACGCGCAGCGGCAGGCCCGCCAGGGCGTCCAGGCTCTTCTGGAAGGTCGCGACCGAGTTCTGCATCGAGGCCGTGCTGAAACTGATGAGCGCCAGGGGCACCCAGGACGTCCTCGCGACAGGCGTCTTGGCCGAGATGGCGCTCGCATGCCCATCGAGCACGGGGCCGACGTGGTGCGTCGTGGTCGGCGCATCCGCGGCGAGGGGCCGATCGAACTCGGCCGGCGTCGTCACCACGATCCGCTGCGGCATGCGCCAGAGCGCATCGATCGCGGGCAGAGCGCCCAAGCCGGCCTTTTCGCGCAATCCCACCAGGCGTCCGAGTTGCGCGCGCCAGGCCTCGTAGCCACGGTGGAAGAAGGTGTAGCAAGTCATCACGGTCGGCCGGCCGAACCCGGGCGCCTCAGCGAGCGCGGCCGGAAACATGCCGTCGATGACCACGGCGTCGGGCGCCTGGGCGTCGACGAGGCGGACGAGCTCTTCTTGCACGGCCGGCGAGGTGAGATAGCAGGCCAGCGCACCGATCGGCGTCGCCGGATAGCGCTCGGCTTGCGTGTAGCTATTCGCGATCGCGACCGTCGCGAAGCCCGCGGCCTGGGCGCGCGGGAGCATCTCGGGCCGGCCGGCGAAAGTCACCGTGTGGCCGCGCTGGGTCAATTCACGGGCGATCGCGAGGCTCGGCGGCAGATTGCCGGCACCGTCCCAGGTGAGCCAGAGGTAACTCGCCATGGGGCATACTCCTTCCAACAACGAAAGAACCATCCTGTGGACGACCGGGATCGAGGCCGGGCGCGAGTTGCGTCCGCGATCGCCACGCTACTTCGCGTTGTTGCTCAGCTTGAAGATCGCCTCGCCGCCGGGCGGCACGTTCATCACGAGCTTGCCGCCCGCGCTGGTGACGCTGCCCGCGTTGCCGAGCACGTCGGTGAACTGGCTGCCGTCGGGAATCGCGATGTGCGCCAGGTTGCCGTTGGTCGTGTCCAACGTGACCGTCGGGTTGGTGCCCTTGTTGAGGGCCACCAGGAAGGTGTCCTTGCCGTCCGAGCGATAAACGACCATCTGCTGGTAGTCGTTGTGGCGCATGAGCGTGTCGTAGCTGCCGCCGCTGCGCAATGCGGGGTACTGGTTGCGCAGGCCAATCAACTTCTTGTAGAAGTTGCGGACGTCCGTGTTCTGGTTGTTCCAGGCATAAGGCTGGCGGTTCATCGGGTCGGCGCCGCCGTTCATGCCGATCTCGTCGCCGTAGTAGACCACCGGCGCGCCCGGATGCGTCATCTGGTAGGTGGCGGCCATCTTGAGGCGGTTCGTGTCGCCGCCGGCCTCGGAGAGGAAGCGCGGCGTGTCGTGGCTGTCGATCAAGTTGAACTCGGCGTCCATGACGCCCTTCGGCCACTGGTTGCGCAGGCCCATCTGAGCCAGGTCGAACTGGTCGACGCTCATGCTGTCGTGGGCGAAGAAGTCCTTCATGTTCTCGTAGTACTGGTAGTTCATCACGGCGTCGAACTGATCGCCCTGCACCCAGGGCAGCGGGTTGTCGCCGTGGTTCTGCCAGGCCTCGCCCACGATGTAGGCGTCCGGATTGGCCGTCTTGACCGTCTGGCGGAACTTCTGCCAGAACTCGGGGCTCTGAATCATCAGCGGCACGTCGAGGCGCCAGCCGTCGATGCCGCGGCGCGTCCAGAAGTCCGCCACCGAGCAGAGGTAGTTCTGCACGTCCGGATTGCCCGCGACGTTCAGCTCGGGCATGAAGCCGAAGCCGTAGTAGGTGTCGTAGTTGATCGGGTTCGTCGTGACCTTGTCGCCGTGGATGCGATACCAGTCGAAGTACGACGAGCCCTTGCCCTTGGCGATCGCGTCCTGGAACATCGGGTTCTGGTCGCTCGTATGGTTGAAGACGCCGTCGAGGATCACCTTCATGCCGTTGTCGTGGGCCGTTTGGACCATCTTGTCGAAGTCCGCCAGCGTGCCGAACTCGGGATCGATCTGCATGTAATCGGTCGCGAAGTACTTGTGGTTCGAGTCCGACTTGAACAGCGGATTGATGTAGAGGCCGTTGACGCCCAGGTCCTTGAGCTTCGGAATGTTGTCCGTGAGGCCCTTGAGGTCGCCGCCGAAGTAGTTGTCGAACGTGGGCGTGCCATGATCCCAGTCCTTGACGACGCCGATCGGGTCGTTGGCGGGATTGCCGTTCGCGAAACGCTCGGGGAAGACCTGGTACCACACCGTGTCCTTGACCCAGTCCGGCGGGGGGCTCGTGGGAGCGGCGGCGGCCACGTTGGCGCGTTGGGCAAGCTTGGTGCGCGAGCCGGCGATCGCCGTCGTGCCCTTGGCCTTGGCCTCGGCGAGCGAGCGCACCTGCGGGCTCAGCTTCAGCGCGTCCGAGCCGAGCGTGGCGGACTTGGCGGCCACCTCGAGGCCGGTCTCGGCCTTGGCCGCCGCGGTCGTCGCGACCGAGCGATCGAACTTGCGAAACAGGTTTTCGACGATGCCTGCCATGTTCCTGATTCTCCCACACACCGGGTTCCTGATTCTGTTATTGGGTCGTTAAGTCGGAACCATTCTTGTGGTGAGCTTAAGGCTAGGAGAAATTCAGTTCGTTGAAATGTGAAGGTGCACGTCGCTCCTGATTCAGCGGGCGCGACTTCCGCGGCGGCGCCTTGCAATTGTGCTTTCGGCGAGGCCACCCGCTAAACCGAAGGCGGCGTCAGCGCGAGCCATAGCTCCGAATCGCGATCGGGCAGGCCCGCTACCTGCAACGCCACGCGGATCCGCCATTGCGGGTAGCCCCAAGTCGGCAGGTTCGAAAAGCGTTTCAACAAAGCGACCGGGTCTGGCGCCGGCGGCGCCTCGAACTCCCACTCGGCGGCGATGCCGCTCTTGGTGCGCCGCGCGTTGCCGCCGGCCAGCGGCTGTGACTCGAGCGTCCAGAGCGCGTGGCTGCCGGGTGCGCCGCCCCGTATCCACACCAGCTCCAGCTGGGCCGTACAGGCCTCGAGCGACAACTTCGGAGCGAGGCGGCGCCGGAAACTGAACGGCACCCGGCTGCCCGGCGCGAGGGGCCAGGCCGGCACGTCGAAGATGCCCGCGCCCGAGAGGCGCATCACCAGCCAGGGGCGTCGCACGGCCAGGATCGCGAGCACGGAGAGCACGCAGGCCGCGACGATCCATGCGATTTCAATCTTCGTGGCGTCGTCCGGCCCGGTCGGCCCCGTGACATGGGCCGCCAGCAGAACGGCCATGCCCGCTCCGATCAGTCCGGCCATCCAGGCGGCCGCCCAGAGCCAGGAGAACATCGCCAGCCGGTCCTCGAAGGCGCCGCGGCCGTCGCTCGCGTCGATCAGTCGAATCGTCCCTCTACGCTTGCTCGGACGCGGCTGCGGCGGACGAATCGTCGCGTTGAAGCGCGTCGTCAATCCGCGGTATCCCATCGCGACGGCCGAGGCCGCCGCAACGAAACCGAGCGGCACGCCGATTCTCGGAATGAGGCACAGAGGAACGAACAGCAACAGGGCGCCTGCCGTCGCCACGAACCCGTAGCCACGCCCGACGTAGTCACGGAATTCAGGGCCGCGTGGAAAATCGGTCCGAACCTCGCCCACGGAGACCTCCAGGCTGTTCGCGCTTTCGGGCCTTATACCCCCACCCGCCAATCCCTCGCTTGCTTCGAAGAAACCGAAACAAGCAAGGGCGCCTGGCGGCACGGCCGAGAAATCAGTCGTCGATCGCCTGATAGGTGAGCGTCATGAAGTCACCGTAGAGCTTGCCCACAAGCGGGTCCTGCTCCCGCTGCGTCAGCAAGACGGCCACGAGGTCCTCGCGGGGATCGACCGCGAACGTGGTGCCGAGCCCGCCGCTCCAGCCGAAGCGGCCTGGAACGGCCGCGATGCCGGTGCGACGGTTGACGATCGACACGCCCATGCCCCAGCCCTGGTTGTCCCAGAAGCCCGGAAAAAACTCGGAGATGGCCTTTTGTTCCGGCGTGATTTGATCCGTGATCATGAGCTCGACCGTCGGACGGGCGAGCAAGCGCCCGCCGGCGTGCCGGCCCAGGTCCAACAACATCCTTCCGAATTTCAGATAGTCGTCGGCCGTCGAGACGACCTCCGAGGGAAAAACGACCGGCCGTGCCCAGGGGCCATCTCGACCCGCGTCGAGAACGGCGAGCCCCGCCGCTTCGCCGCGATAGCACGCGGACAGGCGATCGACCTTGGAGGGCGGCACGCTGAAGCTCGTGTCCTGCATGCCGAGAGGCTCGAAGATGCGCTCGGCAAGGAACGCGCCGAGGTCTTGCCCCGTGACGCGCGCCAGCAACACCGACAGGACGTCGTAACCCACGTGGTACAGCCAGCGCTCGCCGGGCTGGTACATGAGCGGCAAAGCGCCCCAACGGCGCATCCACTCGTCGGGTGGCAGAGGCGGCGTGGTGAAATCCGGTTCGAGCCCGGCTTCGGCGATCGCCGCCTG
>DATNPP010000543.1:0-2299 GCA_036703175.1 Oscillatoriaceae cyanobacterium | reverse complement strand
GATCGCGCCAGTTCGGCGCAGACTCGGGCAGGTCGCCGAGTTCCAGTGTTTGCCCGTCCAGCACGAGCGATGCGGGGACCTGTGCGGCGGCGTGCCACGTTGCAGACCGCAGGCCGAGGGTTTCGAGCAGCGACTGGCGATCGCCCGCATTGTCGACCCGCAGGCGAATCGGGCCTTCCGTGGCGACGAGCAAGCGTTCGAGCACCGAGGCGAGCACGGCGAGGCGGGCCTGGCCGAGCGTCAGCGGTCCATCCGCCAGCACGAGCCGGAGCTCTCGCTCAGGCGCGCCGGGCGGCTCGGGAAGCAGGTGCGCGAGCCGTGCGGCGCACCAGCTATCGGAAAGCGTCAGGTTCAGAAAGCCGCCGGCCGCTTCGATCGCCACGCCCGGCGGCATGCCGGTCGCGGCGATCGCCTGCGCCACGATGGGCGCCGGTTTTCCCAGGCGTTTGGCGATCGCGAAGGCGATCGGCGTCGCGATGTCCCCGCGCCGCGCGGGACCCGGTTGCCAGTCAATCGGCACCGAGGTCTCGGGGGGCCAACTTTCGCGCTCGGCAGCCGCCCGAACGGCCGCACGCAGCGCCTCGGCGAGCGGGGCGCTCATGGGCTAGCGCTCGTCGGACTCGAACTCGGGCTCCCTCGGCGCCTCCACGCCGGGCGTGATGGCCCAGTCCAGCTCGAGCGCGAACTTGCCGAGGCTCATGTCGAGCACGGCGTCCGGCTCGGGGCTCGGCGCGGTCCAGAGCTCGTAGTGCAGCGCGATGCGCCCGCTGCCGCCGCCTTGCTCCAGCGCCAGATGGCTGGTCAGAATGCGCAGCGTCATCGGCGCGCCGCCGAGGCTGACCACGCCCCCCGTGACCTCGCCGAGCTGGAAGACCTGCCAGCCGCTCAACTCGCCGCGGCGATAGAGCCGGATCTCGTCGGGCCCGATGCGCAGCGTCGTCTTGAGCCCCTCCTCGTCGTAGATCAAGTAGCTCGCGTCGTCGCGTTCGTACCAGACCCCCTGATGGCGCTGCGAGGTGGTCTCGGCAAGGCCTGAGTCCTCTTGCCGGCTGGACAAGGATATCGTCACCGCATGTTTGCTCATTTGTGGTACGGCTCCCCTTTTCGAATGCGCTCGGCGCGATACAGTTGCTCGAGCAGCACGACGCGCGCCAGCTGATGCGGCATCGTCATGCACGACAGCCCCAGCCGCCAGTTGGCGCGCGCGAGCACGCCGGGCGCCAGGCCGCAGGCGCCGCCGATCAGAAACAACACCTCGCGATGCTCGCCGCGGTCGAGGGCCGTGAGACGCGCGGACAAGTCGGGCGAATCCGGCTGCTCGCCACGCTCGGACAGGGCGACGAGGTAGGTTTCCGGCTTGACGAGGGCCAGCGCGCGTTCGGCTTCGCGTTGCATGGCCTGTTCTTCACGTCCGGCATCCACGCGTTCGTCCGGCAGCTCGACGACGGACACGGCGCGGTAAGGCTGCAGCCGCTTGAGGTACTCGGCGGCGGCCTGCTGCCAATAGGACTCTTTGAGCTTGCCGAAAGCGGCGATCGTCCAGCGCATGGGGTCTCCTGATCCGTCCATTCTAGCATGGGCCAGCCCTCGCGGATCGCCCGCCGCGCGCCTTGCAGGCACCATGGGCCCGCAAGCGTGAATCGACCTCGACAAACCACGTTGACAAGCATTGAGTGCGTGTATATGATAACAGGAGACTCAAGTCGTCTTACTCGGAAAAGTAAAGAGTCGCCCGTGAAACCGGGTCTGGAATCCCTTTCCGGCGCGCTTTGACGAGTTCGGCACCTGGGCCTGCAAGGCATTCTTGCTCGTTCATTTCCACCGTCCGGTCCACTAGAATGGCCGTGACCACAAGACCCCGGAGGAACGCGATGATCTGCGAAAATTGCGGCCAACGCCCTGCCAGCGTCCACTTTGCCCACTCCGTCAACGGGCGGCGTGAAGACATTCAACTGTGCGCCCAGTGCGCGGGCCAGGCAGGCGAGGCATTCGGGCTGAACCACATGCTGGCGAGCCTCTTCGGCGGCCAGCGTCCGCGCGGCCGCGAGAACATGCTGCAGCGGCTCTCCGAGGAGAGCCAGCAGGTGCTCAGCCAGGCCGCGGCGCTCGCCGTGAGCTGGGGGTACGACCAGCTCGGCGTCGAGTTCCTGCTGATGGCCCTCACGCGCCAGGCCCCCTGGGGCGAGGCGCTGCTGCGCGAGCACAAGCTGACGCAGTCCATGCTGGAGCAGGCGATCGCCGACGCGCTCGGCCGGCGCGAGCCGATTCAGACCGAGCACGTGACGCTCACCTCGCGCCT
>DATNPP010000539.1:0-2182 GCA_036703175.1 Oscillatoriaceae cyanobacterium | reverse complement strand
AGCCGCATTCCGTACGGCACGCCCGTCACGGATGAGACGCTCGCGCGCATCGACGCCGCCGAGACGGTGCTGCTGGGACTGGGCTTCACGCAGGCGCGCGTGCGGCATCACGGCGATCTCGCGCGCGTCGAGGTGCCGCCGCAGGAGCTCGAATACGCCTTCAAGCAGCGTGCGGCGATCGTCGAGGGGCTGCGAGCCGCCGGCTATCTCTTCGTGACGCTCGATCTCGAAGGCTACCGTATGGGTAGCCTCAACGCGGTGTTGCAGGCCCATGGCGGATGATCTGCTGGCGCTGCTCGCCGCGGTGCAAGCGGGCAGCGTGAGCATAGAGGGGGCGCTCGAGCGGCTGCGTGGTTTGCCGTACGAGGATCTCGGCTTCGCGCGCGTCGATCACCACCGCGCGCTGCGCACGGGCTTTCCCGAGGTGATCTACTGCCCGGGCAAGACGACCGCGCAGATCGTGGCGATCGCCCGCGCGCTGATCGCGCGCCATGATCGCGTGCTCGCCACGCGCTGCGACGCCGACACCGCCGCCGACGTGATCGCCGAGGTGCCCGAGTTCGTCTACCATCCGCTTCCCAGGCTGCTCACGGTCGGCTACCCGATAGCGGAATCTCCGCGCGGCGAGGTGACGATCGTGGCGGCCGGCACGGCGGATCTGGCCGTCGCCGAGGAAGCCGCGATTTGTGCCGAGATGGCCGGCACCTGCGTCACGCGCATCTGGGACGTGGGCGTGGCCGGCTTGCACCGTCTGCTCGCGCAGGTGGGAAAGCTGCAGAACTGCGACGTCGTGGTGGTGGTCGCCGGCATGGAAGGCGCCCTCGCCTCGGTGGTCGGCGGGCTCACCGAGCGGCCCGTGATCGCGGTGCCCACGAGCGTCGGCTACGGCGCCAGCTTCGGCGGCGTCTCGGCGTTGCTCACCATGTTGAACTCGTGCGCCACCGGCGTCAGCGTGGTGAACATCGACAACGGGTTCGGCGCCGGCATGATCGCCTCGCGGATCGCGCGCGGTCGTTCAAACCCGCATGAGACATAACGTTTGGGCGATCGTCACAGCCTGACGACTCGTCTTCTGCTAGCCTGCATGGGAGGGGGCAGGGCCCGCTCGCTTTAGCGAACGGCCTCGCCTGACGAAAATCCACAATGTGCCCGGCACAAAACCTGGCAAGCAGCCCTCCTCGGGAAACGGGGAAGCGATGTTTTGCCGTGGCCTGGGTATGAATTTCTCGGGTTGCTCGCATGGAGGTTTGGAATCCCATGGTCTGTACGCATCGCACGCGCTTGCCGCTTTTGCTGGTCGCCACGGGGCTGCTGCTCGCGCAGGGCTGCGCCTACTTGAACGTCGGCAATCCTCTGCTGCCCAATGCCCGTTTGACGGGACAGGCCAGCCCGCCGTTGCTGGACATCAAAATTACCTACCAGCAATCGACGAAGCAATTCACCTTTCAGCCCACCGAGCCGACCTTCCAGTTGAGCTCGCTGCCCAACGACTCGACGCCCGGCGTGACGATCAACCGCTTCTCGGCCGAGTACACGGACAACGTCGGCAACTCGATCGACGCGATCGCCCTCGCCAAGAGCAATCTCGGCATCAGCTACTACATGGCGCCCGCCAACGGCACCCAGGGCACCTCGGTGTCGTTTCCGCTGCCGATCGAGAACCAGAACCTCGAGCAGTACGGCCTGGATCACGCCTACGATCTGGCGGGCACCGTCTCGATCAACCCGTTCTTCCCCGGCACGCTGGCCTGCCATGTGACGGTCTACGGCCAGGACGACAACTACAACCAGGTCCAGGTGCCGATCGACGTGCCGATTCGCATCGAAGCCGAAATCACCCAATAGGAGGCCGCCATGAAAGCCATTCGTCTTTCGATCGCCGTCTTGGGAGCCAGCCTGTTGGTCGCGATGGCGGCGGGCTGCGACGCCGAGCGCGCCGCGCTCATCGACAAGGTGCCCGCGCTGGCGCCGGTCATCGGCGGCCGTCCGCAGCCCTCGCCCTTCCAGTTGCAGACGGGCAACATCCGCGGCTTCGTCTACGGTGAGCAAGGCCCCTCGCAGCCGATCAAGCTGGCCTTCGTCTCGTGCGGCGGCGTGTCCTGCTTCGCGGGCAATCCGCAGGATCAGGGCCAGGACAACATCACGCCGGATCAAGAGGCCGACGACGGCCAGACCTATTACG
>DATNPP010000518.1:0-5132 GCA_036703175.1 Oscillatoriaceae cyanobacterium | reverse complement strand
AGCTCGCTGGTGGCCTGAATCATCAGCTCCTGCGCGCGCTTGAGCAGCCGCGCCGACTGGGTCGACGGAAAATCCAGCGCCGCCTGCGCGTGCAGCGCCCGCGCGAGCGCGTCGAGCAAATTCAGCTCCTCCGCGATGCTGCGGGCGCGCTCGAAATGGCGCTCGGCCGCATTGAGCTGCCGGCGCGAGACGGCGATGCGCCCTTCGAGCAACAGACATTCGACCTCGAGGCCGCGCGCGTCGCACACGCGCGCGCGATCCAGCGCGCGATCGAGCCAGCGCGAGGCGTCGAATTGCGCGTCCCGCGCATGCGCCAGCCCCGCGAGCACGAAGCACGCGTGCGCCTCGACGAGCTGCGCGCCCTTGGTCTCGGCGCGAGCGAGCGCGTCCTTGGCGGCCGACTCGGCCGCTTCCGAATTGCCCACGCGGCTCGCGAGAATCGCCTTGTCCAACGCCAGATTCAGCGCAAACTCGGCGATGCCCGTGTCCGCCTCGACGGCGAGCGCCTCGAGCAGGCACTCCTGCGCCGGCACGTGCTGGCCGAGCTGAATCTGGGCCTCGATGGCATAATTGAGCGCGAAGAGCTCCCAGTAGCGGTTGTCGTGCGCGCGGGCCTGTTCGAGGCTGCCTTCCAGCATGGCGAGCGGCTTGTCGAGCTGGCCGAGCTGCATCAGCGCGCGCGCTTCGAGGCAGGCCGCCAGGCCCGTCAGAAAGGCCGCATCGAGGGGCTCGGCGAGCGCCGTGGCGCGGTTCACGCGCTCGAGGGCTTTGAGCGGATCGCTGCGCTCGGTGGCGAGCAGCGCGAGGTTGAGGAACGAGAAGATCTCGTCCTCGCACACGCCGATTTCCTGGCAAATGGCCTGGTTGCGCGCGAAGGATCGCTCGGCGCCGGGCAAGTCGCCGAGGGCGAGCTGCGCGTTGCCGAGCAGCATATAGGCGTCGTTGAGGCCGCGCTTGTCGCCAATCGTCTCCTTGATGGCGATCGCCTCCTCCAGGTAAGCGAGCCCGCGCGGCGCGTCGCCGGCCGGCTCGGCCGAGACGTGCAGCATGCCGAGAAAGGCGAGGCTCTCCCCGATGTAGGCCAAATCGCCCACCTCGCGCGCCCGCGCGAGCGCGGCCTCGTAGGTCGACTGCGAACGGGGGCGATCGCCCGCGTAGAAGGCGACGCGACCCAAGGTCGCCAGGCAGCGCAGCTCTTCGAGCGCCTCGGGCAGCTCGCGGCAGAGCGGCAACGCCTCGTCCAGGCTGGCCATGGCCGCCTCGAAGTCGTTCGCGATCTGATGCAGCAAGCCGTGTCCCACGAGCACGTGGGCCCGCAGCGCCGCTTGATCCGGCTCGGCGCACTTGAGCGTTTCGTCGTAGCAGCGCGCCGCCTGACTGTACTCGGCCGCGCTGCGGTGCAGATCGCCCAGCATTGCCGTGTACTCGGCGCGCAGCGCCGGCGTGGCCTCGCTTTGCGCATCGAGCAGCGCCAGGCCGCGCGCGAGCAGCTCGCGCGCCTGCTCGTTGGCGTAGAGCGCCATCATGCGCTTGGCGGCGTCGAGGGCGTAGAAGACGGCCTTGTGGGGGCGATCGCTGTCCAGGAAGTGATACGCGAGCTGCAGCACGCGCGCGTCGGTTTGCTCGGCCTCTTCGAGCGCCTCGGCGACCTCGGCATGCAGCCGGCGGCGCTCGGTGTCCGGCATGCCGCGCAGCATCTGCGTCATGGCGTGCGGTTGCGTCGCGCGATAGGTCTCTTGCTCCTGCATCAGCCATTGCTCGGCCACCAGCGCCACCAGGGCCTCGAACAGGGTCTCCTGCGAGACTTCCGGCACGAGGCGTGCGAACAAGTCGAAAGGAGTTTCGCGGCCAATCGCGGCGGCGATCGCGAGCAATCGCCGCGGCAGAACCGCGAGCGTCGCCAGGCGCGCGGCGACCAGGTCCCCGATGCCTGCGGGCAGCGCGGATTCCGGCAGAGGTTCCAGCACCCAGCGACCGTTCTGACGCGGCAGGCTGCGCGTGGCGACGAGGTGGCGCAAGAAGCTTTCAATCGCGCTCGGCTCACCGCCCGTCAGCTCGTCGATCTGCGCGGCGAAGGCGTCCGGCAAGGTCTCGACGCCCAACATGGCGCCGGCCATGCGCGCGACTTCGTGGCGCCCCAGCGGCTTCAGCGGCAGCGATTCGAAATCCAACTCGGCGCCCTCGCCCGCCGTGACGAGCAGGACGTTCTGGCCGGCAAGGCGCCGGCGCAGCACGGCGAGCAACTCGCGGCTGAGCGGGTCGGCGTGCTGCCAGCTGTCGAAGGCGAGCACCAGGCCCTGCTTGCGCGCGAGCGCGGTCGCCAGATCGACCAGGGCGCTTTGCAGGCGCAGCTTCTCTTCTTGCGGTTCGAGGCGGTAGGCGCTCGCGTTCGCGAGGTCCGGCACCAGCGCATGCAACGCGGGCGCGTGCAGCGCGAGCAACTCGCCGCAGGCACGGCCGAACTCGGGCCAGGCCTGACGCAGTATCTGCACGAAGGGCTCGTAGGGCACGGCCAGCTGGCTCGCCGCGCCGCGGTAGACAAGGCGCTCCGCGAGCTGGGCCTTGTACGACAGTTCGTCGAGCACGCGGGAGCGCCCGCTGCCCGGCCCGCCGACGAGGGCGATCGCGGTCCCGGTGGTCGTCGCGAGCGCGGTCTCCAATCGCGATAGAATCTCGGATCGCCCCACGAAGGGGCTGACGAGCAGCATGCCGGCTTCGTCGTCGACCGCCTCGCCGAGGGCCTCGAGCACCTCGGCGGCGCTCTGAAACCGCTTGAGCGGATCCTTCGCCAACAGCCGCAGAATCAGCTTGTTCCACTCGGGATCGAGGTCGCGCTTGCGCCGGCTGGGCGGCAACGGCGCCTCTTCGAGGTGCGCGCGCAGCAAATCCGAGGCGGTCTCGTCCTGGAAGGGCAGCTGGCCGGTCAGCAGCTGGTAGGCCATCACGCCGAGGCTGTACAGGTCCGCGCGGCTGTCCACGCGGCCTTGCTGAATGACTTCCGGCGCCATGAACGCCGGCGTGCCGCTGGTGCCGGCCGTTTGACCCACGGGGGTCATCAATCCGAAGTCCATTAGCTTGAGCTGGCCGTCCGCCAGCACGCGAATGTTCTCGGGCTTGAGATCGCCGTGCACCAGGCCCTGCGCGTGAATGTGGCGCAGCACGCGACAGAGCTGCTTGAGCACCTCGCGCACGCGCTCCGCGGCCAGCGGCAGCGTCTCGTCGAGCGCCGTGCCCTCGACGGCCTCCATCGTGAAGAACGGCTTGCCGTCCTCGCGCGTGCCGTAATCCAGCACCTCGACGAGGCCCGGATGGCGCAAGCGCGTCATCCACCAGAATTCTTGCTGGAACGCGGCCGCGTTGGCGTCCTCGGCGAGAATCTCCTTGAGGGCGACCTCGCGCTCGCGCACGCGGTCGTACACGAGGCTGACGCGCCCCATGCCTCCTTCGCCGAGGAGGCGGAGCGTCTGGTATCGCGTGGTCGAGAGTTGCGTCATGGCGCGGATGGATCCCCTGGCCTCCAGTGTACCCGACGAGCGAAGCGGCCTATCAGTGACGACGAGCGAAAATTCGTCTGCAAGTCGCCCTGGGAAACGCCCGAAGGATGCTTTCGTGCCTTGTTTTCAGCGTCCGAGGATCTTACAATGGGGAGTTCCAGATAACGAAGGAGAGCGACGTGGAGAAACGAAACATCATCAACCTGCAAGGGCGCGATTTCGTGACCTACGAGGGGCTGTTGGACGAGGCGCACGCCAAGGGGCTCAAGAGCATCCGCACGCAGCTCGTGCAGGTGCCGGCGGACGAGAACGGCCAGACGGCGATCTGCACCGCCGAGGTCACGCTCGAGGACGGAAGCGGCGTACGGGTGTTCACGGGCATCGGCGACGCGAGCCCGCGCAACGTGAACCGTTCGATCGCCAACCACGTGATTCGCATGGCCGAGTGTGTGCCGCTGAACGCCAGAATGCTCACGCGCGCGGGCTTCAAGCGGTACGACGAGCTCACGCTCGGCGAGGACGTGTTGGCCTACGATCCGAACACAGATCGGTGCATTTGGACGCCGCTAGAGGACGTTCGCGTCTACGAAGAGGCCATGCCGACCGTCCGTATGCGCTCGCGCTCGTTCGACGTCGTGTGCACGCCCGACCACAGTTGGGCGGTCAACCGTGCCGGAAAGCGCGTACGCACAAATCCGCGCGTGTTGCGAAAGTCGCACGACTTTAAAACGAGCGACAGCATCATCGTGGCGGCGCGGGCCGAGGGAGGCACGCATCCATTGACCACCGACGAAGCGGCTTTGATCGGATGGCTCGCGACCGATGGTACCGTGCGGCAGACCACCGTGAGGGACCATGGGCGCCAGTACGGGCCGTACGTTCGCGCGGCGATCGCCCAATCCAAGCCGAGGTACTTGGAGGAGCTTGGGGAATTGATCCACAGGGGCGGCGGAAGCGTGACGATGAGCCCGCCGCGCCGGCGCGACTTTGGTTCGTACGTGTCGGATTGCTTGCCCCAGTACAAGTTCAATCTTTCGGCGCAGGCCACACGTGATCTCCTCGAAAAGGCCGGGCTGGGCCGTTGGGAAGATCTGCCGAGGCTGATTCCCGAACTCTCGCAGGAGGCGCGAGCGGCCATGCTGGATGCGATGCTCAAAGGGGACGGCACTTGTCGCCGGGGTCATTCCTGGGTCTTCGGTCAGAAAGCCAAGCCCGGTGTCACCGAGGCCTTCGAGTTGCTCGCCACCTTGGAGGGTATCGCGCTCGGCAAGCCCGGCAAGTCTTCCGTGGGGGAGGTTCCCGTTCGCCAACTGCGGCGCAACCGTCTCGTCAACACCAACTATTTGCGGACCGAGGCATCGGAAGCGCAACCGGTTTGGTGCCCGACGACTTGCTTCGGGACCTGGGTGATGAATCTGGACGGGGTCATCACGATTACGGGCAATACACGCGCGAAAGCCCGCGCGCTGCGCGATGCGATCAACGTGGGCATGACGGCGCTCGAGGAGCTCGAGGAGGCGGGCCTCGCGCCCGAGGAAGGCGGGCGCACGCTGACGGTCGTGACGCAGGCCGCCAAGGCCGACCTCGCGCAGCTCGCGACGCGCGCGCAGATCGAGAAGGTCAGCCAGGAAATGCAGC
>DATNPP010000502.1:0-4256 GCA_036703175.1 Oscillatoriaceae cyanobacterium | reverse complement strand
CGCCTGCGGCGGCGAGCAGGCTTTTGAACCACGCTCGCTCGGGATCGTCGAGCACCAACGCGGCGTCGGACGGCAAGCCGGCTTCGGCCAGCGTCTCGGCGATCGCCCGGCCGAGGGCCTGGCTGGTCGCGCGAATCTCGCGGCCGGGACGCAGCACGATCGCGTTGCCGGCGTAGATGGCGAGCGCCGCGGCATCGATCGTCACGTTGGGGCGCGCCTCGTAGATCATCGCGACGAGGCCCAGCGGCGATCGCACGCGCTGCACGCGAATGCCCGAGGGGCGCGTGCCGAGGTCCTCTTTCTCCGCGAGCGGATCGGGCTGCGCGGCGACCTCGCGCACGGCGCGCGCCATTTCCGCGAGCCGCCCGGCGTCCAATCGCATGCGATCTTGGCGCGCGGCATCCAGTCCCGAAGCGGCTTCGAGGTCCTCGGCGTTGGCGGCCAGAATCGCGCTTCGATCCGCCTCCAGGCGATCCGCGAGCCGATTCAGCCAGTCCCGCCGGCGGGCCGTGTCCGCGACCGCGAGTGCCTGGCCCGCGGCGCGGGTGCGCTGTAATGCCGTCAAATGCGTCTGATCCATGGCGCCCTCCTTCCGCCATTATCCGCGGGGCTGCCCCGACTCGACAAGCCGCGCGGGGGAATTTGGTCAAAGCGCCGCTGTCCGCCCGGCGCCCGGCACGCTAGCATGGCGGAGCGCAAGAAAGGAGCTAGGCATGCCAGGTTTCACGTCGGGCGTCTCCCTCGCCGCCGCTCAGGGGTACGGGTTGCTCGAAGGGCTCGCCCGAACGCGCAAGCACGAGCATCCGCCGATGTCGGCCGGCGATCGCATGCTGGACGCGACGCTCGCGGCGATCGCCGTCGTGCCGCAGCTGCTGAACGTCGTGGGCCTGTCGCCGCTGCTCGATCGCTTCTACGCGACGCCGCTGCCGACGCTGCAGCGCCTCTACAAGGCGCGCCCCTTCCTCGAGATGACCAGCCTGGCCGCGATCGGCGCCCTCGCTCTGCGCGCGCGCACCGATCGCTCGGACGGCCGCTGGCTGTCGCGCGGTCTCAAAGGCGTGGGCGCGCTGCGCGCCGCGGGCGGGCTGATCGCGAGCCCGGCTTTGAGCCCCGGCGGCCAGGGCACGACCGTCGTCGGCGTCCGCGAGCTCGAAACGCTGCTCGGCCCGGACGCACCCGTGGTCGGGCTGCATCTCAACGGCATGGCGCGCTGCTACCCGCTGGCGTTGCTCGCGCGCCCGCCGATCGTACACGACACGGTGGGCGGCGTGCCGGTGGTCGTGACGTACAGCGCGCCCAGCCGTTCGGCGATCGCCCTTCACGACGACTGGGCCGGCCAGCGGCTGGATCTGGACGTGGCCGGCTTTCCGAACGACAACCTCGTGCTCTACGAGCGCGGCGCAGACGGCATGTTGCAGCAGCTCACGGCGAGCTTCGGCGCCGGGCCCAATGCGGGCGTCGTGCTCGAGACCTATCCGCTCGTCTATACCCAGTTGGCCCAGTGGCGGGCGCTGCATCCGAGCTCGACGGCCCTGACTTTCCCGCAAGGCCATCAGGGCGGACCGTTGAACACGGCCCTCGGCTTGCTCGATCGCCTCGACGCGCGCACCGAGGCCCCGCTGCTCGCGGTGAGCGGCGGCGTGGATGCGCGCCTCGCGCCCAAGACGGAGGTCTTCGCGCTCGCCTACAAGGGCGAGGCCAAGGCCTACGCGCGCGAGCAACTGCGGCGCCAGCCGGTGCTGAACGACGTCGTGGGCGGCGAGCCGGTGGTGGTGCTGTACGACAAGCGCCATGACGTCGCGGCGGCCTATTCGCGCCGCTTGGAGGGCCAGACGCTCGAGTTCGCGCCGGTCGAGGACAGCAACGCGATCGCCGAGGATCAGCACCACGTGCGCCGCGACGTGGCCGGGCGCGCCGTGGGCAATTCGGCGGTTCCCCTGCGCCCGTTCGCCCTCACGCTCGATCGCGTCTACTGGTTCGCCTGGGCGCACTTCCATCCGCACACGACCCTCGTGGACCCGCGGGCACGCGCGGAAAGGCGTTGACGGCGCCCGGCTGGCCGGTCAGAGCAATGCGAGCACCTCACCCGGTTCGGGGAATCGTCCCGTCTGCGCCTTGTCGTAGAGGAGCGTTTGCTCGCGGCGAATCTGGAAAATGCCGCCGCGCCCTTCGATCAGCGTCGGCGCGGTGCCCATATGGGCTTGAATTTCAGCGGCCACCCGGGTCGCATGCGGCAGATAGTTTCACATGCCGCAGTAGGTGATTTCGATGGGCATACGAGCTCCTTCCATGAGGTCACGATTATAACCCGCCGGACGTCCGGTCGGAAGCTTAACGGCAGCTTAATTGTCAATGCTCGGTCGCCTGACTATACTATTTTCAGCCTAACCTGGACGCCTTGACATGAGCGATTTAGCCGTCAGCGGTCCACGCGTTAGGTTTTTTTTTTGCGCTTCGGACAGCGCCTCTCTCCCCCCGCGCCGATGCGCCGCGCGCAGCGACGGTCCAGAATCGGATCGACCGATTTGGGGAGGGCGACATGACCACACGCATCGAGTGGGGGCTCACGCCGACACGCTGGGACGCCTTCGTCCGGCGTTGTCCGCAGGCGACCTTCTTCCATTCGCCAGGGTGGTATCTGGCGCAGGCGCAGGCCTACGGCTATCAGCTGGATCCGGCGCTGGTGCGATTTTCGGACGGCACCGAGGCGCTGTTGCCCCTCGCGACGCGCGCCGCTTACAAGGCCCTCACGCGGCTCGCCTTTGCGGGCGTCGAGAACGGCTATGGCGGCTGGGTATCCGAAACGCCCCTGAGCTCGGAGCAAGCCGAGGAAGGCTATCGGTTGGTCCGCGCGCGCTATCCGAACCTGCGCATCACGGGCAATCCGTACGACGCGGCCGCGGCGTTGCCGAGCGGTTGGCGCGGCGAGGCGGACGAGACCCAGGCGCTGTCGATACTGCCGTCGGACGAACAGCAACAGCTCATGGCGACCTCGCGCGCGAAGCGGGCACGCAAGGCCGTCCGCCAGGGCTTCACGCTCGAGGCGATCGAGAATCCGAGCGAGGCGGACGTGGCGCGCTTTTATGAGCTCTACGCCGCGCACTCGGCGAACTGGCGTTACACGCGCTGGCGCAAGGACGAAGCCTATTTCCGCGCGTTGTTCCGGCACGCGGGCGATCGCCTGGTGCTCTTCCTCGCGCATCATGAAGGCCAACTGGCGGGGCAACGCATCGTGGCCTGCGACGCGACCCGGGCGCTCGATCTGTACCTCTCGACGGACGCGCGCTTCGAGCCGATCGACATCGGCAGCTTCATGGTGGTCGCGCCCTTGAGCTGGCTGCATGCCCACGGCTACACGCTGTTCGACTTTCTGCCCAGCGGCAATCTGGACGGCGTGCGCGCCTTCAAGGCGTCCTACGGGGCTTCGCCGCTCGCGTTCACGCGTGGGCAATGCAATGGGCTCTTCGGGCGCTCGCTCGAGGCGCTGTGGCAATTGGCGAACCGTCGCGCCCCGCTCGCCGCGAGCCCCTCGTAGCATGGAAGGACCGGTTTACTTCGATTCGGAGCGTACCTAGAATCGGAAGTGGCATTGCGCGCCGCGAGGCCGCGACGAGCAGGCGGACACGGGGGGAGCGGACGTGCTAAGAGGCTTGCCGATCGGCGTGGGGGAGGCCTGGCGGGATGAACGCCAGCGGCGTTGGCTTGTGTTGCTCGCCGTGCTCGCGCTGGTGCCGTTCCTCGGCCTGCTCGCGGCCGCCTGGACCTGGATGCCGCTCTCGCGGGCCTACGCCTGGGTCGTCACGCCGGCGCTCGGCCTGCTCACGATCGGCGTCAGCATGGCGGCTCAGCGCTACGCGGCGCTGCGGCGGCGATTGTTCGTGGGCTTCATGGCGGGCTGGCTGGGGGCGATCGCCGTCGATGCGATCCACTGGCTGCATGCCCTCTGGAGCCCGGGCTCGAGCGTGGCGATCGTCTGGAGCGGCATGTACGCCGGCACGCACGACCCGACCTGGTGGCTGGCGGGCTACTTCAACCACTGGTTCTTGACGGGCGCGCTCTGGGGCACCGTGTACGGCTTGATCGCCGGCAAGGCGCGCTGGGGCTACGGCCTGCTCTACAGCGCCTGGTTCTCGCTCGTGGGCGTGCACACCGCGCTCTATGCGCCGGCGGGATGGGTTTTGCTGCCACGAGGCTCTTTTTCCGTGCTGATGGGCTTGTTCGCGGCGCACCTCGTCTACGGGACGGTGCTCGGCTTG
>DATNPP010000484.1:0-5293 GCA_036703175.1 Oscillatoriaceae cyanobacterium | reverse complement strand
CTGCGCGGCGGCGAGCACGAGGCGATCGCCTTCCAGCAGATAGACCGAGGCGGCCTCGATCTCCAGCAATCGCGCGAGCAATCGTAGCATCGCAGGCGGAATCTGCTGGGGCACCAGGCTCTCGAGCTCACGGGCCGACTCGTACAGGCTGGCGATCGTCTGGGCCTGGCCCACGATGCGGCGATCGACCGCCTCTTTCGCGTCGAGCAGCACCGCGTGGCGCTGGTCGAGCTGGGAATAGTTCTCGTGCATGCGCAAAAGCTCGTCGCGCAGGCGCTGGGCGGCTACGCGCGGCAGATCGCCCACCAGGCCGACCACCGCGCCCGCCGCCACGTAGGCGAAGGCCTGCGAGAGGTGCGAGCGATCCATGAAGACCGCGAACAAGCTGACAGGACCCTGGCCGGCGATCGCGAGGCTGACGGCGGCCGCGATCAGCCCCAGGCCCACGCCGACCACGTAGCCGTAGCGCGCCGCCGCGATCACGACCACCAGAGCATCCAGCGCGACACCGGGCGGGTTCACGCCGACGTGCATCAAGCACCAGGCGCAAATCAAGCCTGCGAGCCCCTCCGCCCATGGTCTCCAGGGCGCGATGCGGCGCGCCATGAGCAGCTCCGCCGAACGCGATCGTTCCGGGCGTTCGCTCATGGTTACCGTCCGTCGGCCGCCGAAGGCAGGCCAGGCTTGGAAGGCACGTTCGCTCGCATAGGTTTCATATATCCCATTTATTAGGGACTGAAAAGGAAACTTCACAATTGTTTCACAAGCGTCCGGCGCTCGTCTGCTGGAACTCGGGTAGAATCAGGCCGTAGCATTGGCGCCATGATGACGAAAGAACGTGGCGCATTCCCTAGATACGGAAAAGAGCCTTGAAGACTCGCTTCGGCGCCCTCACTTTCGCCGCCCTGCTCACGGCGTGCCAACCGCATGCGGCGCAAACGCCCGCTGCGCTCGACTGGGCGCCCTTTGGGCCGATCGCCGAGGGCGCGACGGCGCCCTTGCATCTGAACGTACAACTGCTCGCGAAACCGGGCGGCCCCACGCTCAAAACGGTCGATAACCAGACGGACTGGTTAGACGGCAGCAAGAAGGTACGAATCGCGGCGATCGTCCGCGGCGACGGTCTCGACGCCACGGCCCCCAACGCCGTGTTCGCGATCCGCGGCCATTCGACCCGCCTCGCCAAGCAAAAGTCCTACGGCCTCAAGCTCAAGAAGCACGCGCGCTGGCGCGGCGTGCGCCAGATCAATCTCAACAAGTGCCCCTATGATCTGACGCGCATGCGCGACAAGCTGACGTTCGACCTGCTGGCCGGATTGCCCGAGCTGCCCTCGCTCGACACGCACTTCGTCGCGCTCACCCTCAACGGCCAGGACGCGGGCCTGTTCACGCAGCTCGAGGAGCCGGACAAGCGCTACTTGAAAGCGCACAAGCTCGATCCGCACGGCAACCTCTACAAGGCCGAGCGCTTCGACTTCAATCGCGAGCCCGAAGTCTTCAAGAACAGCACCGACGCCGGCTACGACAAGGTGCGCTTCGAGCGCGAGCTGGCGATTCACGGCAGCAAGGACCATGCGGCGCTGATCGCCATGCTGGGCGACGTGAACAATCCGGACACGCCGATCGATCAGGTGATCGACCAGGACTTCGATCGCCGCAACTACGTCAGCTGGCTCGCCGTAAACATTCTGCTGCAGAATCTCGACACCAACGAGCAAAACTTCTATCTCTATCGTGCAAAAGACTCCCCGCACTGGCGCTTTCTGCCCTGGGACTACGACGGTGCCTGGGGCTGGTACGATCAGCCCGGCGCGATGGCGAAGACCGATCCGAACTACCCGGCACGCTGGCAACGCGCGGGCGTGGCCAACTGGTGGGGCGTGCCGCTGCACCGGCGTTTCCTCGAGAACCCGGCGGACCTCGCCGAGCTCACCGCACGCGTGGACACGCTCGCGACCAAGTTCTTCACCCGAGAGCGCCTGGCCGCGTTGATCGACAGTTACACGCCGGCCGTTCAGGCCGAGCTCGCGCACGCGCCGGACCTCGGCGGCTTGCCGGCCACCGGCGATGCGATCGCGGCCTGGAAACACGAAGTCGCGCGGCTCTACACGATCGTGCCGCAGCAGCAGAAGCGCTATCACGAGACGCTTTCCTGGCCGATGCCGTTCTTCCTGGGCCAGCTGCAGTCTCTGGGGAACAACCGCACCTTCAGCTGGGACGCCTCCTACAGCCTGGTGGGCGATTCGATCAGCTACGACTTCGCACTGAGCCGCACGCCGCGCTTCGCCAGAGCGGATCTGATTCTCGAGAAGGACGGCCTCACGGGCACGAGCCTGTCGCTCACCACGTCGCTGACGTCCGGCGATACCTACTACTGGCGGGTCATCGCGCGTGACGCCACCGATCCCACCCACAAGTGGGAGATCGCCTTCGATAAGCTGAGCGAGGACGGGCAGGCCTATCCCGGCGTCGGCGAGTTCAGCGTGCCCTGACCATGGCGACCTTCGACGAGTTGCTCGCGGACGCCACGAGCGCGGCACAGCTCTACGCCTTTCGCGAGGAGCGTAAGTACCTGGTGCCGGTCGCCACGGCCCAGGCGCTGCGGCAGGCGCTCGCCGAGCGGCTCGACCTCGAACAGTTCGTGCCGGGTCGCCCGCGCAGCCGCGTTCACTCGATCTACTTCGACAGCCCGGACCTCGCGCTCTATCGCGAGAGCCTCGGCGAGGAGAACAGCCTGAAGCTCCGGTTGCGCGCCTACGCCTCGCTGCACGACGAGGGCGAGCCGACGGTCTTTCTGGAGTGCAAGCTCGGCGTGCGCGAGGCCGCGCGCCGCAAGAAGCGCAAGCTGCGCTGGGCCTTGCCGCCGGCGATGCTCGCGACGCTCGTCGAGAAACGTTACGAGGCGCTCGAGCCCGATACTCAGCCGAAGTTCTGGCGCAAGGCGCTCGGCCTGTTGGCGGAGCGCGAACTGGTGCCTCGGCTCAGCATTTGCTACGAACGCGAGGCCTACGTGAGTCCCGACGGCCGCTTGCGCGTCACCCTCGACGAGGGCTACCGTGCGTCGCGCATCGAGGCCGAGCGCCACAGCCCGCTCGATGCGGCGCAAGGCGATCTGCCAGGCCTCGCGATTCTCGAGGTCAAGCTTCTCGGCGAGTTCCCCGAGTGGCTCGGCGAGTTGCTGCTCGCCTGGGGCATTCCGAGCGAGGGCCAATCGTTCTCGAAGTACAAAACCGCGGTGCCGGTGCTCTTCCCCGATCATCCGAGAGTGGGCGCGACCAATGAAGCCTCCTAGCCTGGATCAGTTCCTCGCCAGCACGAGCAGCATGCAACAGATCTCGGGTCTGCAACTGCTCGCCACGATCGGGCTCGCGACCGCGTTGGGCGCCCTGATGGCCTATGTGTATCGCCGGGCGGCTCAAGAGAGCTACAACCCGGCGATCGCGCAGTCCATCGTGCTGCTGACCACGCTCATGGCGCTGGTCATGCTGATCGTGGGCGACACGCTCAGCCGCGCCTTCGGCTCGGTGGGCATTCTGTCCATGATGCGCTTCCGCATCAAGTTCAAGGCGCCGACGGATCCGCTGATCCTGCTGGGCGGCGTGGTGGTCGGCATGGCCTGCGGCACCGGCATGGACCGCGTGGCGATCGCCGGCGCGCTGGTGCTGTGCCTCTTGATCCTCGTGCAGGCCCACCTCTTCGAGCCCCGGCCGAGCGTGCGCTCCCCGCAGGAGGAGCTGTAATGCTCGAGCCGGTGCTGCTCAAGCGCCTGCCGCAGCTCAAGTCCGGGCGCCCTTTTCCCTGGCTGCTCGCCGTCGTGCTGGCGGCGGGGCTATTGGCGACCATCGGACTGCAGCCTGCGGTGATCGTGGCGGAAAGCGCGCATGTATCTGTGCATGAGGTGCAGGTCGTGCCCGCGATCGCGGGCCTGGTGACCGAGGTCGCGGTGGCACCCGGCGAGCACGTCGATCGAGGCCAGCTGCTTGCGAAAATCGACGACGCTGAGGCGCAAGCGCGGCTTCAATCGGCCGAGGCGAGACTCGCGCTCGCGGCAGGACCGGAAAAGACCGCCGCGGCCGCGGATTGCACGCTCGCGAAACTCGACCTGGCGGCGCGCGAAATTCGGGCGCCGCACGAGGGCACGATTGCGCGGTGTTCTCTGGAGCCGGGCGATTATGCGCCGGCAGGCACGGCGATCGCCACGATCGTCACCTCAAAAGCGCCCTGGATCGCCGCGCGGGTGAACGAGCGCGATGCGACGGTGCTGCACGTCGGCGCGACGGCGCACGTCTCGCTGCCGGCCTTTCCGGGGCGTAGCTGGACGGGCAAGGTGAGCCGCATCGGGCGGGTCGCGGAGCGAAAGAAGGGCGAAGCGACGCTCCCGGTGCGCATTACGCTGGACGGCTTGCCGGCCGACGTGCTGCCAGGCATGAGCGCAGCCGTCGGTATCGAGCGCTGAGGCACCAAAAAACCGACCGTGCAGGGAATAAGAACAGGGAGGTGATCGCCATGAAGCCCATCGATTCTTCCACGACCGTTCCGCCACTCTCGAAGCTCGGGCGCACCGCGAGCGAGGCGCCCACGCCGACATCGGCGTCGAACGACCAACTCCGGCTCACGGGCGCCGACCGTGGCGTGCGGGTCGAAATCACCACGAACTACCTGCTTTTCAAGCGAAAGCAAGTTTTCTCGCTCATGCCGCAGGCCAACGGCGATCTGGTCTTCAGCCAGACCGACGGCAGCGGTAAGCTCCTCGCGAGCCGAGTGGTCGGCTCCTCGAGCGCGCCGACGCGCATGTCGATCGACGTCGACGTCGACGCCCCGTTCGCCTCGCGCCGCCTGCGTCTGGATCTTGCCCATGACGGCGACGGCAGCCACCTCACCGTCGTCGATCCCGTGAGCGGCAAGGTGCTCCGGCAGGCTGACTCGAACGGCTAGCGCCGCTGGAACGATCGAGAAATCGGCTCAAGCCTCGAAAGGCGTAGGGTCCGCATCCCGGGCCAGGAACTTGCGGAACGCGAGCAGCGTACGGCCCATGCCCGAGGCCAGCGCCAGGCTCGGCATGTCCCGCATGACGAGCGCGCCGAGGTCCAGGAACTGGCCGAAAAGGGTGAGGGCCATGTCGCCCAGCTGAATCAAACCCGAGAGCTGACTCGCGGCGATCTGGGCGGTGTCGCTAGCCTGTTCCTCCAATTGCGCGCGCAGTTGCTTGAGCGTCGCGAGGGCCTGGCCCATCTGCGCGTACTCGCGCTCGCGCAGCACGCGCAGAATCGGCTTCCAGATTTCGGCCTCGGCC
>DATNPP010000288.1:0-32911 GCA_036703175.1 Oscillatoriaceae cyanobacterium | reverse complement strand
GCTCGCGGCGCTCTCCGGCGTGCTGCTCGCGGCGGCCTATCCGGGCTCGAATCAGGGCTATCTGGCCTGGTTCGCCCTCGTGCCGCTGATGCTGCTGGCGTTCCGCCCGCGCGGCAAGCGCGCCATGGCGGGGCTCTTCGCGGCGTTCGGGGCCGGCTTGAACCTCGTGCTGCTCTACTGGTTCCTCGCGATGCATCCGCTCACGTGGCTGGGCTTCACCGTGACGCAGAGCCTCGGCATCGTGATTTTCGCCTGGCTCGGCGCGAGCGCGGCGCTCACGGTGCAGTTCGCCCTGCTCGGCTTCGTCTACGGCTACGTCACGCAGCGCTGGGAGACCCCGGATTGGCGCCACGTCCTCTCGCTGGCGCTCGGCTGGACGGCGCTCGAATGGCTCACGAGCCTGGGGCCGTTCGGCTTCACCTGGGACAACCTCGCGCTCACGCAGGTGCACTATTTGCCGCTGATTCAGGTGCTGAACCTCGTCGGGCCCTTCCCGCTGGCGGGCTTGATCATCGGCGTGAACGGCGCGCTCGCGCTCGCGATTCGGCGCCAGTTCGGCAAGCCGTTCGCGCTCGCGAACTGGCAGCCGCTGGGCGCGGCCCTGTTCCCCGTCGCCTGCGTCGCGGCCTACGGCCTGGTCCAGGTGTCGCGGCCGCTGCCGGACACGACCTTCAGCGTCGAGATCGTGCAGGGCAACATCGCGGGCAGCGAGAAGTTCGCGCATGGCCCCGGCGCGCTCGAGCGTGAGGCGGACAAGTACTTCACGCTGACGGACCAGCACAAGGACGCCGAGCTGGTCATCTGGCCCGAAACGTCCATGCCCACCTACGTGCGCAGCATGCCGGCGCAGTGGCTCTACTCGCGCTTGATGCGCACGGCGAATCAGGAAAATCGCACGCTGCTGATCGGCACGCTGGACTGGTCCGGCTTTCCGCCCAATCCGCAGCACCTCTACAACGCCGTCACGGCCTTCGCGCCGCGCGTCGGCAATCTGGGCTTCGACTACAAGCGCCACCTGGTGCCCTTCGGCGAGTACGTGCCGGGCCGCGATCTGCTGCCGGCCGGGCTCATGAAGGCCGCGGGCCTCATGAACATCCTCGGCGAGGACTTCACGCCGGGCGTCGTGCCACACATCTTCACGATGCCCTTCGGCAACGTCGGCACGGGCGTGTGCTACGACGGCATCTTCCCGGACGAGATGCGCAAGCCCGTGCTCGCGGGCGCCCAGATTCTCGCCCTCGTCACGAACGACGCCTGGTACAAGGACACCACCGCGCCGCGCGTGCTCAACGCGCACGCCGTGCTGCGCGCCGTGGAGAACGATCGCTGGGTGTTGCGCGCCGCCAACACCGGCATTTCGAGCATCATCGACCCGCACGGGAACATCGTGGCCGAAACGCCCGTCTTCAAGGATGAGACGCTGGTGGGCCGCGCCGCGCCGATGGACGGGCTGACGCTCTACACCCGCTTCGGAAACTGGGCGCCGATGCTCGCGCTGCTCGGCTTCCTGGCCTTTCTGGTTTCGCGATGGACGCTCCGCAAGACAGCCGCTTGAAGCGGCTATTTCCGAAACTCGCCGCCTGGCGCGTGCCGGCCTGGCTGCGGCCATGGCCGATCTACCTCGGCGCCGTCGCGATCGTGATCATCGCCGTGCAGATGGCCCGCCATCGCGCGCCGCACACCGCCGATCCGCTGCTGCCGGGAACCATCACGCTCAAGCCGGACATCGAGGTGCAGTTCGGCGACGTGATCATGGAAGGCCGTGAGCAGGGCGTGAAGCGCTGGGTCATCACGGCGCCGAAGGTCGGCCTGTCGCGCGACGGGCGCTACACCTACTTCGACCCGCATCCCAAGGGCCGCTTCTTCAATCTCAAGGACTGGAGCGCGCAAGACAACCAGCAGAGCGACAAGATGCGCTCGCTCGTCTGGCAGGGCGATCACGCCCAGTACGACTCGTTCACGCACGACCTCGCGATCGACGGCCACGTGATCATCACGACCGACGTGGGCGACGTGATCAAGACGGAGCACGTGGACTACAACGCGATTCAGAAGCAAGTGCAACTGCCCAAGCCGGTGACCGTGGCCATGAAAGACGCCACGGACGTCAAGGCGGACACGCTCAAAGCCAACACCGGCGCCCAGGTACTGGAGATGCAGGGGCACGTGGACCTGCTCACCAACGTCAACAAGGAGAATTCCAAGTGAGCCGTTTCCGTGCCCTGATGCTGGCGTTCGCCGTGCTGGCGAGCGCCCCGTCCGCGATGGCGGCTCCCGGCAAACCGACGCCCGCAACGCCCGCGCCGGCCAAGCCCGTGGCCGCGACGCCCACGCCGAGCAAGCCGACGCCCCGGCCGAGCACGAAGCCGTCGCAGCCGCCGGTGAAGGCCGTCAAAGGCAAGATCCACATCGTCGCGGATTACATGAAGTACGATCGCGACGCCAAGACGGCGCTCGCCAACGGCAACGTGGTGATCTATCAGGACGACATCACGATCGACACGGCCGAGGTGCAGTTCGACCAGGCGCAGAAGGTGTCCTACATGAACAAGCCCGTGCACCTGGTGCAGAAGAAGGTCGGCGATCCGCCGACCACGCTGGACGCCAAGAGCATGACGGATTACCACAAGGAACAGCACGTGGTGGCCCAGGGCGACGTGCACATGGTGCGCTCCAAGGATCCCTACGCCAAGCCCACCAGCAACACGCAAAACGCCAAGATCGCCGCGTCGATCAAAAAGGACGACACGGTCATCACCTCCGACACGCTCGATTACTGGACGGACAACAAGAACGCCAAGTTCACCGGCCACGTGATCATCGAGAACGGCCAGAAGAAGTCCTGGAGCGATTCGGCGATGATGGACCACGTCGCCGACACGACCACGCTCGACGGCAACGTGAAGATGGTGCAGATCAACGGCAACTGGCTCGTGCGCGATCACATCGTCAAGGCCGACAATCCGGACGAGGCCCGCGACGAGGCGCTGCACAATCCCGCCACGCTCACGGCGGACCACGTCGTGATCGACCAGAAGACGAACAACGCCGTCGCGACGGGCCAGATCGTGCGCGTGGAGCAAAAGGGCAAGGTCGCCACCGGCAAGAAGGCCGTTTTCGACGATCATGACCACACGATCACGATGACGGAGGACGTGCGCATTCAGCAGGCCAACGGCGACTGGCTCACGGCCACCAAGGCGGTGTTCCACACGAACACCGAGGTCTTCGAGGCCTTCAGCGGCGGCGGCAGCCAGGTGCACACGGAGTTCTCGGTGCCCGGCAACGCGGCGCCCAGCCCGACGCCGAGCGGCGGCCGCGTGCAGATGGACTTCGACGTCAACAAGACCAAGAAGTAGCGACGTCCGTCACCGTCCCGCCGCATGGGCGCTGCTAGAATGGCGGCACCAGAATCGGGACGGGAGGATCGCATGTCCAAGAACGAAGCCGTGCAGCGGCTCAAGGAAATCATCGCGCAGGACCGGCGCGCAACCAAAGAGGCGGAGGCCAAGAAATCGGCCTGATTCGCCGCGTTCCGGCCGCTCGCTTCGTGCGGGTATAACTCCATGGGACCTTGTACCGCGGCGGTTCGGTGAGCATGAGCGACAAGAACCTCTTCGAGTTCGTCAAAGGCATCCTCAAGAGCACGGAGCCCGGCGCCGCCCAGGCTCCGCGTCCGCGTCCGCGCCGCTTGCCGGCGGTTCAGGGCCCGGATCCGGATGCGCAGAATCCGGCGACGATCGTGCGCATCGGCCGCTCGACCGACGGCCGCGAGCTCATCATGACGCAAGGCATGGGCACGTTCCTGGTCGACCGCGAGACGCCGTCGATCTGCTACTACCAGCGCGGCCAGCTGCTGGACGTGCCCACGCCGGAGCTGCAGAACCTGTACATGGCCTTGATGCACAAGCGCCAGGTGGACGACCATGCGCTGCACTACGTCGATCTGTTGAACGTGACCTCCTTCGAGATCGAGACGCGGCGCTCGGGACGCGCGCGCATGCCCGTGAAGCCGCTCGCGCCCACGCCGCTCAAGCCGCGCGAGGCGGCGCCCGGCGTGCCGGACGGCGAGAACCCCGCCACGATCACGCGCGTCGGCCGCTCCGCGAACGGCGCCGAGCTGGTGATGACGCTCGGGCTCGGCACCTTCGTCGTGCATCGCGACCAGTTGACCTTGCGCTACTACGATCGCGGGCGCGAGTGGGATGTGCCGGATCTCGAGCTCAAATTGCTGATCGATTCGTTGATGGCCAAGCAGGCCATGCAAGAGAACCGCTTCGCTTACATCGATCTGCTGAACGTGGCGAATTTCGTGCTCGAACAGCGTCGAGGGAAGAAGCGATGATCATGTCCGGCGATCGCATTATTCCTCCCCTTGTGCCGGGATCCAAACTGCGCTACAGTGACACGCAAGGAGTGACATAACACATGCTCGGGAGGTTGGGAATGCGGCCCGTATGGCACCCCGCATCCGAAACGGCCGAAGCGGCGGCCTTCGCGCTCTTCGACGGATTGCGTCGCACCCACATGCTGGATGTGACGCGGCGCGGCGAGTTCCTGTTGAGCTACGCGCGCCGGGTGAATCCTGCGAGCATGGGCCTGGCGTTCACGAACGCCGAGGACGACGGGCTGCAGCTGCGCTGGGAAGAGGCGCCGCCGGGCTTCTACGAGAACCTCTGGGTGGACGCCCGCTCCGAGGACGCCGCGCCGTACATGGCGCTCTATCTGAATCGCGAGCGTCCCTGCCTGCAGTTGCGCTTCAATCCCGGCGCGTTCAGCGCCGAGGACGAGACGCACTACGTGCTGCGCGAGCGCCTGACGATTCCGAGCAGCGGCGGCGACGCGGACGCGCGTGAAGCCCAGGTGCGCCGGCTGGCGCAGCGCTGGCGCGTGCCGTTCGAGCGGGGCTGCTTCGAGATCGGCCGGTGGGATGCGCTCGAAGGCCAATGGGATCCTGATGCCGTGCGCCGATTGGTGGCGATCGCGTTGCTGCTCGAGGCCGCCCGCGAGCACGCGCCGGACTGGCTGGAGGTCTGATGTCGGGCGACGAGCGCCTCGCCCTGCTCGGCCTGACCATGCTGCCCCCCGTGGGCGTCTATCACCCTTTGCGCCTCGAGACGACGGACGGTCTGCTCGAGGCACGCTATTATCTGCCCAGCCGGCCGCGCGGCGGCATTTTGTGGCTGCCTGCCGCGCCGCGCGTCGACGCGCGCGCCGAGGCACTGTTCGAGCGTCTTGCCGAGCGCTTTTTGGCCTTCGGCGTCGCCTCGCTGTGGATGCGCTATCGGCGCCCGATTGACGTCACGTCCTGTGTGCTCGACGCGCTGGTCGGTGCGCACGTGCTTCGCGAGCAGGGCCTCGCTCCCCTTGCGGCGGTGGGTCACGGGTCGGGCGCTTTCGGTGCCGTGCAGACGAAGCGACAATCCCCGGACCTTTCGGGCGTGGCGCTGCTCGAGCCGGACGCGGCCGCGGAGAAGGCGGCTTCGGACTTGCTGGAGCGTCCGATGGTGATTCGCGCGGACGGCGACTTGCTCGAAGCCGCCGACGCGGTGGCCGAGGAGCTGAGCGAATGGTTGATTCAAGCGCTTCATCTCAACGTATTGCCCTCTCCCCCGGAGGGAGGGAGAGGGATGTTTGAGCCCCGTCCAGGGGCGAAAACCGGGTGAGGGGGCGACCGCGAGTCGGCCGCACTCCCGACTGGCGTGACGCGCAACTGGCCTCACCCCGTCCCGCTCCCGATTTCACCGCCTGCACGGCGGTGAAATATCCCTCTCCCACCCGGGGGAGAGGGCAATGATGCCTCCGGTGCTGGATTAAGGCTCGCGCCATTCTAGAAGCGCCCCCTCCAGGGTCAGCCCCGGCCCGAAGGCGAGCAACAGGGCGCGCTCTCCGGGGGAGGCGGCGAGCCGATTCAGAATGAAGAAGATCGTCGCCGAGCTCATGTTGCCGCAGGTGCGCAGCACCTCGCGGGAGGGTGTCATCTGGGCTTCTGAGAGCCCCAGCGCCTCTTGCAAATGATCGAGAATGCGCGGCCCGCCCGGATGGATGCCCCAATGGGCCACGTCGGCGATCGTCAGTCCGTGCTCGGCGAGCCAAGCGGCGAGCCAATCCCCGATCGCCTCGCGCAAAATCAGCGGCACGTAGCTCGACAAGGACATACGAAATCCCGTGTCCGTCAGATGCCACGTCATGTGCTCGCCCGTGTCGTAAAGCGTCGCGGTGCGCGTGTCCACGATCGACCACCCCGGGCCGTCCTCACCGCTGAGCGCGATCGCCGACGCGCCGTCCGCAAACAGCGACGTGCTCACGATGTTGTCCGTATTCGCGTCCGGCTGAAAGTGCAGCGTGCAAAGCTCGGCGCAGACGACCAGCGCCCGCCGCGCGCCCGCCGAAAGGGCGCTGCGGGCGAGGTTGAGGCCCGGAAACGCGGCGTAGCAGCCCATGCCGCCGAGGCCGAAGCGCCGCAGATCCGGACGCATGCCGAGCGCCTGCGCCAATAGAATGTCGAGCCCGGGGGTCATGTAGCCGGTGCACGTCACGGTGATCAGCGCATCCAGGCTGTCAGGGGGCTGCCCGCCGAGGGCGCGCTCGGCGGCACGTCGCGCGAGCCCTGGCGCCTCGCGCGCGAAAACGGCGTTGCGCGCACCCGCGCCCGGCGATTCCGCGTAGAAGGCGCCCGGATCCGCGAGCACCGTGTGGCGCGTGGCGATCGCCGGATTGGCGAAGATCTTCTCCGCGCGCGAATTTCCTCCGAAGTACGGCACCAGATGGCGCGCGTAGAGCGTCTGTTGCGCCATCGCGTTTCCCGGCAACGCCGTGCCGACGCCGACGATGCGACCGGTCATGCGTGTCTCCCGAACAACCAACGGTGGGGGTGCAGCAGAACCTCGGGCGTCGCCATGGCGCCCTGCACCGAGGCGATCGTGGGTGCGAGGCCCGGAACGCGCGGCAGCGCCCGCACGAGCAGGTTCGCCGTCGGCGCCGGTGCGCCCGTCAAGCGCACCACGCCGTCGACGAAGCGCGTCACCGGAGCGAAACGCGCCCGCAGCGCCGCTTCGTAAGGCGCGAGTCGCTCGGCGCTCGGCGGCTCCGGAAAGCTCAACGCCCGATCAATCGTCTCGGCGGCGAGCCGCGCGCTGGTCAGGGCGCGAAAGACGCCTTCCCCGGTGATCGGATCGAGGCTCCCCACGGCGTCGCCGACCAGCGCGAAGCCGTCCCCCACGAGGCGCGGCGGCGCATACGGCGTGAGCGGCATCCCCTTGATGGGCCCCGGCGTCGCCTGCGCGATCCGCTCGGCCACACGCGGCCAACGGAGCGCCATTCGGTGAAACGCTTCCACGGTGCTCGGCGCATGGCGCGTCTTGGCGTCCGCGTCCAGCACCGCGCAGATCGAGTAACGTCCGCCGCCTTGATAGACGCGCAGGTACTGGACGCCCGAGGCGACCACGCCGCACTCGAGCAGGTCGTCCTCGGCCTCGCCGCCGTCGTAGGTCGACAGAAAGCAAAACCGTCGGGCGGGGTTCGGCGGCGCCTCCCCGAAGTAAGCGCGTCGCAGCGCCGAGAAGCGTCCGTCGGCCGCGACCACCATGCGGGCGCTGAGCGCGCGGCCGTCGGAGAGGCGCACGCCCGTCACGGTGCCGTCGCGCACGAGCGCGACGACCGTGGCGTGCTCGACGAGCGTCACGCCGGACACCGCCCGCGCGCGCTCGGCGAGCAGCGCATCAAGCGTCGTGCGAGGCAACGTCAGGCCCTGCGCGCTATGCGGATAGCGCAACTCGGCGATCGCCCCGTCCGGCGCGACCAGCCGCAAGCCTCGAAACGGCGCCGCGCCGGCGGCAAGCAAGGCGTTTTCCAGTCCGAGTCCCGCAAGCAAGCTCCGCGCGCCCGGATTGAGGCATTCGCCGCAGACCTTGTCGCGTGGAAAGCGCGCGCGCTCGAGTAGCAGCACGCGGCGGCCGCGCTCGCCGAGCCAGGCCGCGAGCGCGCTTCCCGCGGGCCCCGCGCCCACCACGATCACGTCGCTATCCGGCATGCGCGCGCTCGTGCGCCTCGATGAGATCCAGCACGACGCCGAGACGCGCGCCCTGGCTTTGCAACGTGTTGAGCCAGGCGATCAAGGAGACCTGGCCACCGAGCTCTCCGCGCAGGCGATCGAGCACCGCCTCGAAGGCCAACGAGTCCAATCCCAGTTCCTCGAAAAGCTCGGTGTTCTCCGAGATCGGCCAGCCGTCGAGGCCCGGCTGCGCCTCGATCAGCCAGGCGTGCAGGCGGGCGAGCCACGCGGCGCGGCTCATGGCTCCGGCCGCCGCCAGGCCGCCAGGTGATGGCCGGCCACGATGCGCACCGTCTCCAGCGGCGTCGAGGCGCGACCGAGGCGGCCGGCCACGTAGGCGTCGCGCGCCTGGCGGCGTTGTTTCTTGCCGCTCGTCGTCTTGGGCAGCGTGTTCGGCTCGAGGGCGATCGCCAAATCGGGCGCGAGGCCGGTAGCCGCCTGTACCGCCAGCTGCACCGCATGCGCGAGGCGCACATGCGCGTCCGGCGCACGACGCGTCTCGAACGCGACGATCACGCGCTCGGTGCCGCGCTCGGCATCCGGCACGCCGAAGGCGACGGCGCTGCCGCCGCGCACGCCCGGCACACTCTCGGCCGCCAGCTCCAGCTCATGCGGATGGAAGTTGCGCCCGGCGCGAATGATGACTTCGCTCTCGCGGCCCGTCACGTAGAGCACGCCGTCGGCCAGGTAGCCGAGGTCGCCCGTGGCGCACCAGCCGTCGGCGAGCGTTTGCGCCGTCAACTCGGGCGATTGCCAGTACTGCAGCATGCGCGACGGCCCGCGCACCGCGATCCGGCCCTCGCGCCGCTCCGGCAGGGCCAGGCCCGCCGCGTCCCGCACCTGCACCTCGTAACCGTCCAGCGGACGGCCAAGGCCCGCGAGCTCGAGCGCTTCCGGCCCGTCGTCGGGCAACGCCTCACCCGAGCAGCCGAGACGCGCGGCGTCGATGCGATCGACGCAGGTGCCGCCGCCCGCCTCGGGCATCGTCACGCCGAGGGCCATCTCGGCGAGGCCGTAGACGCCGAGCATGGCGCCGGGGCGCAGACCGGTGCCGGCGAAGTGCGCCTCGAAGCGCCGCAGCGTTCCGGGCAGCACCGGCTCGGCGCCGTTGAGCAGAATCCGCACGCACGACAGATCGAGGTCGGCGCACTGCTCCGGGCGCACACGGCGCATCAGCAAGGCGTAGGCGAAGTTGGGTCCCATGAGGATCTCCGCGCGTTGCTCCGAGGCCAGCCGCAGCCACATCGCGGGCTCGAGCAAAAAATTGCGCGGGGAGAACAGCGTGCCTTCGAGGCCGACCAGCAGAGGAATAAAGAGGCTGCCGATCAGTCCCATGTCGTGGTAGAGCGGCAACCAGCTCACGCCGCGCAGGCCCTCCCGCAGATCGAGGCGCGCGGCGATCGCCCGGCAATTCGCGAGTATCTGGCGATGGCTCAGCACCACGCCCTTTTGCGGGCCCGTGGTGCCCGAAGAAAACTGAATCACCGCCGGCGCGTCTGGATCGACCGGCACGGCCTCCTCGGGCGTCGCCGCGAGGCAGTCCGGCGTGAACACCGGCGGGCAGCTCGCGCCGAGACCCGCGTGCACCAGCAGCTTGAAGGCGGAATCGACGACGAACACCCGCGCGTCCACGGCCGCCACGATGCGGCCCAGGCGCTCCAGGTAGGGGCCGATGCCCCGAAGCTGAAACGGCGGATACAGGGGCACGGCGACCGCGCCCAGGGTCAGCGTGCCGAAAAGCGCGGCGAGAAAGGGCGCGCCGGTCGGCAACATCAACAGCACGCGATCGCCCGTCCGGACCCCCGCCCGGCGCAGACCCGCCGCAAAGGCCGCCGCTTGTTCGGCGAGGCCGGCGAAGCTCACGGGCGTGCGCTGCTCCTGCTCGTCGAGCAGCATCAGGAAGCGGCGATCGCCCAGTCGCTGGGCTTGAAGTCGGAGCAACTCGGGCAAAGACCAGGCATCGAGGGGGGGCATGTCAGCTTCCTCCGGCATCGGCCAGTATACATGAGTTAATATTCAGATACAATCCATTGCATCGGCGACGCGTCGTTCGCAGCGAGCCGGGCCGTTACTTCGCGTGGCGGCTCGGGTATAGTCGAAGCGTTCAACGGGAATTTGGAGGCTGCAATGGCGGACGAGCACGACGAGTACTACGAAGACGAAGAGTACGAGGAAGAGGAAGAAGAAGACTTCCCGGAACCCGCCAAGGGCAAGAAGAACAAGCCGAAGGGCAAGGTCAGCCCCGTGATGATCGCGGGCGCGGCCCTGGGCGCCGTGCTGGTGGCCGGCGCGGCCATGTACTTCCTCATGCCGGACACGCTCGCGGCCATTCTGCCCGGCCCGCTCGCGGCGATGCTGCCCAACGCGCAGCCCACGCCGGACGCGCCGCCCCCGATGCCCGTACACCATCGGCCGCATCATCCGATGCATCCGGTGGCCAAGGCGCCGGACGACGGCTGGCAAAAGCCGGTGGCGATCGCCCAGGCGGGCGGCAAGCATGCCGCCGGCAAGCCGGCCGGCGACCAGGCTCCCGATGCGGCCGGAATGCCGAAAGCGCCCGCGCCGAAGCACGCCATGATGCCGAAGCATCACGGCCCCGCGGCGCACATGGCCGCTCACCCGCATGCCGTGGCCCACGCGGCCATGGACGGCGCGCCGATCTTCGCCACCGCGGTCGCCTTCGCGCCGCACAGCTACTGGGTGGCGGCCAGCGAGGTCGAGAAGCTCTGGAAGCTCTCCTCGTCCGCGAGCAGCCATCAGCAGGGCCACTTCGTGGTGACGGGCCACGCCGGCCGCGCGGCGGACGAGGCCGCGTTGCTGCAGAAGCGCACGGCCAAGCTCGCCGAGATGCTGCGCCGCGACGACGCGCCTCTGGGCAGCGGCGTGCAGGTCAAGACCGGCGCCCCGGCTCACAGCGTGACGGGCTGGTGCGACGTCGCCTTCGTCAAGAGCCTTTGACGCCACGCGCCGACGTGACGTGGGACCGTTAGCGGCCCCATGTCGCGCGGAGCACGCCCCGTGAGCGCTCTCGAATTGTTACCGCTGGCCGAAGCCGCCGTGCTCGGCCTCCTCACGGGCGCGATCGCCTGGCGCAAAGGCTACCATCCGGTCGTGTGGTGGGCCTGCGGCACCGGCGCGTTCGTACTGGCGCTGCCGATGCTGCTCTGGCTCAAGCCCCGGCGCTCGCTCGGCGGCAAGCCGTTGCCCGTCTGGGCGCGCGTCGCCGTCGGATTGTGCGTCACGGGATTGGTTCTCGGCAGCTGGTACGGCTACTAGAGCCGACGAATACGGTTTCCGGTGGTGTCCGCGACGTAGAGCGCGCCGTTTTCGCCACGCGCGAGGCCCTGGGCATCGTTCAGGCCGCTCAAAAAAAGCCAGCCGTCGCGATCGCCGAAGTCGCCGAGCAACAAGCCGCGCACGGCGTTTCGGGCGACACGCCAGATCTGATGCGCCGCGCTGTCCGAGACGTAAATGCCGTCCGGCCCCAGCGCGATCGCCGTCGGGTAGATGAGCGCGCCGCCAATCGCGTTGCCCTGGGCGTCGATGCGGGTCGGCATGCCGGCGACGGTGGTGACCAGGCCCGCCGGCGTGATGCGCCGAATGCAGCGATTGCCGGCGTCGGCGACCAGCACGTCCTCGCCGTCCATGACGAGGCCGCGCGGCGCGTGGAAGCGCGCCTGCGCGCCGAGGCCGTCGCGATAGCCACCCGCTTGAATGCCCGTGGGCCCGCCGCCCGCGAGCGTGCTCACCCGTCCATCGGGCGAAATGCGGCGAATACGCTGATTGTAGGTGTCCGCGACGTAGACCACGCCGCCGCGCGTCACCGTCAAATTCCAGGGATCGTCGAACCGCGCTTGGTCCCCAGCCCCGTCTCGATAGCCGCGCGTGCCGCCCGCGAGGGTCGTCACGCGGCCGTCGGGGGCGATCCTGCGGATGGCCTGGTTGTTGGTGTCCGCGACGTAGACGTTGCCCGCACCGTCGACGGCCACGTCGCGCGGAAAGCGAAAGCGCGCCTGCTCCGCGTCGCCGTCGCGCATACCGCCTGAATGCACGCCGGTGTCGCCGCCGCCGGCGAGCGTCGTGACCACGCCGTCGCAGGCCACCCGGCGAATGCGGTGATTGTAGGTGTCCGCCACGATGACGGCGCCGTCGGGGGCGATCGCGAGCCCGCCGGGCTGGTCGAAACGCGCGCTCGGTCCGGGGCCGTCGCGATAGCCGCGCGTCGTGCCCGCAAGCGTGGCGAGGTGCAGGCGCCAGCCGGCATGCCACCCGAAAAGTAGAATACCGGCGGCCAACGGCGCCAGCAACAGGCGAAGCCGCACGCGCGCCTCCTCGAAGCTCCCTGTCGCCTTCATACCCACGCCCGAGCGTTAAGAGGCGCCGGGCACCCGGAACGACGCGTTGCCGGATCGGCGGCGCAATGGTAATTTGGTACCAGAGGGGAGAGTCGATGCAATCCTTCTACGAACGAATCGGCACCATGTTGCTCAACGCGAAGGTCATCACCGAGCCGCAGCTCGAAGAGGCCTTGCGACTCAAGCGCGAGCGCCCGTACTTTCGATTGGGCGAGGTGCTGCTGGGGCTGGGCTTCATCAATTTGAACCAGCTCGCCGAGGCGCTGGAATACCAGCACCGCGCGATGCGCCTGGGCCAGATCCTCGTACGTCAGAACGCCATCACCCAGGCGCAGCTGGAAGACGCGCTCGTCGAGCAAGAGAAGTCGCAGACGCGCCTCAAGCTGGGCGACATTTTGATCAAGCTCGGCTACACCACCTCGGCGCAAATTCGCGCCGCGCTGGAGGTGCAAGATACGCACCCGCTGTATCGCAAGAACTCGGCCGCATTGCCCGGCCCGATGCCCAGCGGCTAAGCGACCTCCCGTTCGGTTAAAGTTCCGGACGGGATTTTTAAGGTGAAGTTAGTAGACTAAAATTTCTCTAGGGGTTATAAATATCTACATCCTCATTCCCTGGTTCTCTCTTCTCTCCACCTCTCTGAAACGGGCCGAGCGGCATCGCTCGGCCCGTTTCGGTCGGAAGAAAGCGGAGCGCGTCAGCGTGCCGGATTCGGCGGAACCGCAGGCACGGTGCGCAGGTAGGCGATCAGATCGTGCATGTCGCGATTACTCAGGCCGTTGTAATAGGGCCAGGGCATCGCGGGCGCCAGTTGCCGGCCACTCGGCGTCTGGCCGTAACGGACGGCGGCTTCTATTTGCGCGTCGCTCCAGCCGCCAATGCCGAGTTGCTTGTTCTGCGTGATGTTCGGCATCTGATAGACGCTGTCCTCGTCGCCGAAAGCAAAGCCGCCGGCCAGATAGCGGCTCATGTCCACCGAGGGGCCCGAACGCGGCGTGTGGCACTCGGAGCAACTCGCCATCGTCAGCAGGTAGTGGCCGTGGGCCACGGATTCCGTGGGCGGTGGCGGCACGGGGCGATCGAGCGGCTTGGGAATCGTGTTGACGAACAGATTGACCGGAAAATCGAGCGTGCGCGCGGGAAGCGCGTGCTTCACCGGCTTGAGCGTGCGCAAGTAGGCCACGATCGCCTCGGCGTCGTCGTCGCTCATCTTGGCGTAGTTCGGATAGGGCATGACCGGGAAAAGGGCCGTGCCGTCTTTGGCGACGCCCTCGCGCATCGCACGCAGAATCTCGCCGTCCGTCCAGTTGCCGAGGCCCGTCGCCATGTCGGGCGTCAGATTGCTGGAATAGATGTTGCCCGGCAGACCGTTCTTCTTGCCGAACAAGCGCCCGCCGGCGCCGAGCAGGCCCGGCTGGGGGGCGCCCTGCGCGGTGAGCGGGCTGTGGCACGCGACGCAGGCCATCACGTGATTGGCGAGATAGGCGCCGCGGGCGATGCGCGCCGGCGTGCGCGGCACTTGAATGTCGGGCGCGGCGGCCGAGCTCGCGTGAAAGAGCGAACAACCGCCCAGCATCACGAGCCCCAGCGTGGCCGCCAGCCAGGAAAAACGAAGTCGAGGCATTCTACTTCCTTTCCGTACAAGCAAGGGTGAGGAGACTATACCAAAAAAGCCCCTCCCGAAAACCGGGAGGGGCCGGATGCCTGTACGGACGCGCTTACGCGTGAACCGCGGCGGCCTTCTTGAAGTACGCCTTGGACTTCTCGGGGTCGGCGACCATCGAGTCCTTGCCCGGGCGCCAATCCGCGGGGCAGACCTCGCCGTGCTGCTCGAAGTGCGTGAGCGCGTCGACCATGCGCAACGTCTCCTCGACCGAGCGGCCCAGCGGCAGATTGTTGACGACCATGTGCTGGATGACGCCATGCTTGTCGATCAGGAACAGGCCGCGGAAGGCCACGCCCTCGTCTTCCTTGAGGACGCCGTAGGAGCGGGCGATCGCCTTGGTGGTGTCCGCGACGAGCGGGTACGCCAGGCCCTCGATGCCGCCCTCCTGGCGCTTGGTGTTCAGCCAGGCCAGGTGCGAGAACTGCGAGTCGATCGAGACGCCGAGCACCTCGGTGTTGCGCTTGCGGAACTCCTCGACGCGATCCGAGAACGCGAGGATCTCGGTCGGGCACACGAAGGTGAAGTCCAGCGGATAGAAGAAGAGCACCACGTTCTTGCCGCGGTAGTCCGAGAGCTTGACTTCCTTGAACTGGCCGTTGACGACGGCGGTCGCCTTGAAGTCAGGGGCTTGATTGGTGGGTTGAAGCATGATTCCTCCTGTGATGGATGGCTTGGGGAACCGGGATTTTAACAGGGAGTTCGAGCCGTCCTGGCTCGCTCAGGAAACGCTGGCCTTCGATTCCTCGGGCAACATGCCCGCGAGCCAGCGCTCGGCGTCGATCGCCGCCATGCACCCGGTGCCGGCGGCCGTGACGGCCTGGCGATAAATGTGGTCCTGCACGTCGCCCGCGGCGAAGACGCCCTCGACGCTCGTGCGCGTGCCCGTGTGGGTTTTGATGTAACCGGCCGGATCGAGCTCGAGCTGGCCCTCGAAGATCTGCGTCGAGGGCTTGTGGCCGATCGCGACGAACACGCCCTCGAGCGGCAGCTCCTGCACCTCGTCGGTGATCACCTGACGCAGTCGAATACCCGTGACGGTGTCCTGGCCGAGAATCTCCTCGATCACCGAGCTCCATTCGAAGCTGATCTTCGGGTGCTCGAAGGCGCGCTGCTGCATGATCTTGCTCGCGCGCAGCGTGTCGCGGCGGTGAATGACGGTCACGTGCGAGGCCAGATTCGCGAGGAACAGGGCCTCCTCCATCGCCGTGTCGCCGCCGCCGACGACGGCCAGGCGCTTACCGCGGAAAAAGAAGCCGTCGCAGGTGGCGCAAGCCGAGACGCCACGGCCTTGGAGGCGCTCTTCGGAGGGCAACCCCAGCCACTGGGCGGTCGCCCCGGTCGCGATGATCACGGCGTGCGCCGTGTACTCCTTGTCGTGGCTGTCCCAGACGCGGAACGGGCGCTGGGCGAAGTCGACCCGCGTGATCACGTCCGTCACGATCTGCGTGCCGAAGCGCGCGGCCTGCTCGCGGAAGCGCTGCATCAGCTCGGGGCCGGTGAGCGCCTGCGGAAAGCCGGGATAGTTCTCGACGTCCGTGGTGATCATGAGCTGGCCGCCCGGCGTGGCGCCCTCGAACATGATCGGCTCGAGATTGGCGCGCGCGGCGTACAGGGCTGCGGTGTAACCCGCGGGGCCGGCGCCGATGATCAGGACCTTGTGCGTCATGGTTTCTCCTAAATTGATCCGGCGCGTCAGCGACGGCGCCCGCGAAAGAGGACCTCGGTGCGCGCGACCTCGAATTGCGGGTCGAGCTCGGCCGTGACCGCCACGCGATCGCGCGGCACGTCGTACAGCACGCCGCTGGCCTCGTCGAGGAAGTGCACGTGATCGGTCAGGTTGTTGTCGTAGAGCACGGAATCCGTGTGCGGCAGCCGCAGCTCGCGCAGCAGCCCCGCGTCCACCAGAATGCGCAGCGTGTTGTAGACCGTCGCGAGGCTCATCTTGGGGAAATTCTCATCCACCCACGCCTTCACGACCTCGGCCGTCGGATGATCCGCCTCGCACAGGACGAAACGGCAGATCGCGATGCGCTGCGCGGTCGGATTGATGCCGGCACGCTTCAGCACGGCTTCGATTTCGGCCGGAGACAGGCAGGAGGGTCGCGTACTCATGCGAGTTAGAATAATTCTAAAATTTCGATCCGTCAAGTCGGGCTCGGCGGCTTACCAGGCAAGCGATAATTCCTGAGAAGTGGGAATAAACCTCGCAATAGCCAGGTGCCCGCCATGTCGCTGCTCGGACTCGCCGCCATCTACAACATTTTCGGAATTGCGCTCGTGTTGGCCTTGTCCCTCTACGCGCTGCGCACCGTCCAGGCGCCGTTCTTCCGGGCCTGGGTGCGTAGCTATGCGGCCGGGTTCACGATGATCGCGCTCGATCCGAGCCTGAATCATCTGCCGCCCTCGATCGGCCTGATCGTGCTGCAATCGGTGGCCGCCTGCGCGGCGATTTTTTCGTTGTTCCAAACGGCCTTCCTGCTGCTCGAACGTGCGTTGCCCGTGCGTGCCGCGATCGGACTCATGGGGGCCCTGGCGTTGCTCGTCCTCGGCCTCTACGTCCGGTTCGGAATGCCGTGGGCGATGCTGCCGTTCATGTTGATGTTGTCCGCGGGCTTCTTCGCGGCCGGCGGCGCGATGATCGTGGCCGGGCGACGGCCCGCCGAGGAGGGACTCGGCTGGATCGGCGGGACGACCGTCTTGCGTGGACTCGAACTTTTCGACTACGGGCCTCTGGCCTCTCATGGCATGTTGTGGATCGGCTATGCCTTCGACGGCGCGCTGCAGATCAGCGTCGGTTCCGCGATGGTGGCCTTCATGTTACGCCGCACGGCCCGCGAGCTCGAAGGGCGCAACGCGGATCTGCAGGCCCGGGATCACGCGCTGAGCGGCGCGCGGGATGCGCTCGAGCGCGAAAAGATTCAGAAAGAAGCCCTGCTCGATCACTTGCCCGGCGTCGCGCTGCTGCTCGATCGTGATCTGACGACCCGCTGGGTGAACCTGGCCTGCGTGCGACTCTGGGGCAAGCCCGCCGAGCAGATTCTGGGCCAGAAGCTGCAGCGAATGCTCGCGTTGCCCGACGCGCGCCTGTCCGAGATGCTCGAGCGCGGCGAGGCCATGCGCATTCCGCGCTTCTTCTTCAGCCAGACCGGCCCGGACGGCGATCGCCAACTCTGGCTCGATCTGACGCTCGTGCCGATCGGTCCCGGCAACGGCACTCCGGAGGGATTGTTGCTGCTGGGCATCGACGTCTCGGCGCAGGCCGAGAACGAACGGTCGCAGCGCGAGCATTTGCGCCGCCTCGAAGAGTTCGACCGGCACAAGAGCGAATTCGTCACGGCCACCTCGCAAGCCTTGCGAGCACCACTGGCCGCCCTCGTCGCTCAAGCGGAGCACTTCGACGATCCGGACGGAATCAGCCCGCAGGCGATCGCCGAGATCAAGGCGCAGGCCCGGCACGTGCAGCAGCAAGTCGAAACCATGCTGGATTACGCCATGCTCGAATCGGGCCTGGTGCAACTCAGCCCGCGTGCCGTCCCGGTCCGTCCGCTGATCGAGAGCACGCTGGCGCATCTGACGCCCGAGGCGCAAGAGAAAGGCCTGATGCTCGGGGCCGAGCTGGAGGAGGGCCCGTTGCTGGCCTATGCGGACGAGCGGCGCGTCGGCCAGGTGCTTCAACACCTGCTCACCAACGCCATTGTGGCCACGCCGGCCGGCGGACGCGTGCGCGTGCGCGTCAGCCAGAACGCGAACCGCGTGGCCGTCGAAATCGAGGACACGGGATCCGGCATTCCCCCCGAAGCCCAAGCCCGCATCTTCGAGAAGTTCGCCACCGCGGACGGCGGCACCGGGCTCGGCCTCGCGCTCGCCAAGGCGCTCGTCGAGGCGAACGGGGGCGCGATCGGCGTCGAATCGGAGCCGGGGCGCGGCAGCACCTTCTGGTTCACGCTGCCGGCCGTGAACGCAAAGCAAGCGTCATAAAGACCGAATGAAATCCTAACGATCGGCCAAGCCAAAAGCGATCGGACGTGGGTAAATCCTAGCTAACCCGCTTATACGCCTGCTTCACGAGGATCCCATGCGCGCCGAGTCGCTCGCTCCGCTCCGCTTTTCTCGCCCGGGCATGGGCCTCTCGATCCTCGAAGGCTGCTTCGCGATGGCGCCGCAGACCTTCAACGCCGGCGTGTTTCTGACCGGTTTCGCGCTGATGCTCGGCGTGGACTCCTGGGCGCTGGGCCTGTTGGCCGCCGTGCCGGCCATTTGCCAGGCCGCTCAGCTCACGACGCCGATGCTGATGCAGCGCGGCGTGTGTCGCAAGCAGCTCGTGATCTGGGGCGCCTCGCTGGGCCGCTACCTCTGGCTGCCGATCGCCCTCACGCCGTTTCTGCCGCTCGCGGCTTCGGCGAAATTGGGCCTCTTTCTGGCGCTGCTGGCGATCGCCACCATGCTCAGTCAGGCGTCCGGCGTGGGCTGGAACGACTGGATGAGCGAGGTGGTGCCCGACGCCGAGCGCGGGCGCTACTTCGGGCTGCGCAACGCGCTCACCGGCATGGTGGGGCTCGTGATGCTCTGGTGCGGCTCGCGCTGGCTGGACGCCGTCAAGGCCAGTGGGCACGAGGCGCTGGGCTTCTCCGTCTTGCTCGGGTTGGGCCTGCTGGGGGCGATCGGCTCGCAGGTCGCGCTCACGAACCAGCCGCATCCGATGCGCTTCGCGCTGAAGCGCGATCGGCGCTCGGCGCTCGCCGCCCCGCTCGGAAATGCGGCGTTTCTGCGTCTTCTGGCCCTGTACTTCGTCTGGATGGCGGTGACCGGCCTGCTCGGACCGTTCAGCTACGCCTACGCGCTGCAGACGCTGCACGTGAGCTACGCGACGATCGGCATGCACGCCTCGATCGTCGCGGCGCTCGGCACCGTGAGTCAACCGTTCTGGGGGCGCATGATCGACAAGCGCGGCCCGCAAGCGACCATCGCGCTCGCGATGGTGCCCATTTGCATCCACCCGCTCTACTGGACCGTAATGCACCCGGGCTTCACGTGGCTGCTTTGGTGCGATGCCGTTTCCAACGGCGTGTTCTGGGCCGGCGTGAACCTGGCGATTCTGACCATGCTGATGGAAATTGCGCCCCGCGGCGAGCGCGCGGCGTACATGGGCCTGTGGAATTGCGGCATGGGCATCGCGACCAGCGGCGCCGCGCTGATCGGCGGCCGATTGCTGATGGAACAGGGGCACTGGAGCCTGGCCGTGGGGCCCCGGGCGATCGGCATGTGGACGCTGCTGCTCATCGTCGGCTTCGTGGGCCGCGTGGTTTGCCTGGCCTTGTTCGCGTCGCTGCCTCGGGTGCAGGCTCCGACGCTCACGATCGATACGTGGGCCGCCGATCCGGCGGCGTCGCCGGCCCCGATCGGCGACGTGCCCGCCGGGGCCTGAAATCGCCCCGACGTCTGCTGAAGTTCTTCGCGCCGATGCGTAACATCATCCATGGCGAAAGGAGAAAGCCATGGCCGAGAAACGAAGCACGTTGCACGAGGCGCTGCGAGGAATCACCTTCCCCGCGACGCAGGAGGATCTGGTCCATCACGCCGAGGAGCGCGGCGTCGAGACGATCACCTGGAACAACCAACCCATGCGCTTGCGCGTGGTCTTCAATCGCTTTCCGAACGTCGTGTTCATGAGCGTGGCCGACGTGGAAAACGCGGTCGAGGCGGCGCGCAGCGATTCGGAGATCTCCTCCGAGGCGATCATGCGCCGCGGGCCAACCATGCGGCCGCGCGAGGACGGGCCCGACGAAGCTTGAGGCGACTCACATCTCGCTGAGCAGGTTCATCATCTGTTCCTCGATCGCTTGTTGCGGCGAGGGCTGGGGCTGCGACGCGTTCGTCTGGCCGAGGTTAAGAATGCTGGCATAGGCCGGATCGGCCTCGGGATTGAGGGGGCGATCGACCACGTTGGAGAAGAAGCTGCCCCAGTCCCCGCTCTGCATCGCCTTGGCCTGCGCGGCCTGCTGCGAGGCCTGCGTCATGCTCGTCAGCTCGGTCTGCATCATCGACTCGATCATGCTGACGATCGTCTGCTGCTGAGCGACGGTGTTTGGCGGCGGCGCCGTCGGCACGTCGGGCGTCACGCGCGAGTTGGCCTGAATCATGGCCCAAAAGGCCGCGCCGTCGACAGGCGCGCTTGCGCGCGCGGGCGTGGTGGAAGCGGCGGCGGAGACGGCACTCACTTCGGACATGGCGAAATCCTCCAGCTTGCTTATCGGCCGGCCGCTTCGAAAACAAAAGGCCCGCCGAAGCGGGCCGGAGCGTTTGGACTTAGAGGCCGGAGAGGGCCTGGTGCACGGTGTTGGTGATCGAGTGGAAGATGTTCGTGTTGCGGAAGAGCTTCTCGGTGAGCGAGTAGCCGACCATACCGACCGCGATGCTGCCGAGGGTGAGCAAACCGCCCGAGACGCCCAGCGCGCCCAGGGCCGCCGTGCCGATCGCACCGGCGATCGCGCCGCCGAAGCCGCCCGCCGCACCGCTCAGGGTGTCGCCGACCACGTTCGAGCCGAAGGTGGCGACGTTCTCGCGACCGGTCGCGAGCTTGTAGCCGTTGGTCACGACCGAGACCGCGCCCTCGAAGATGGCCGAGCGCTTCGCGAGCGGCACCGCGCCCTTGGCGAGGCCCTCGAGGCCGTTGAAGAGGTCGCCACCGGACACGCCCTTGATGCCGTTGACCACCTGGCTGGCATCGCCGCCGAGCTGGCTGGCGCCGTCCATCGCGGTCTTGCCGCTGTTGTACAGCGTGGCGAGCGAGCTGCCCAGGCTCAGGTTGTCGCCGAAGCCCTGAATGTGGAAGCCGGAACCGACGGGCTCGGCGGCGGTGGCAGCCGGCGTCGCGGTCGTGCCGGACTTGGTGGTGGGCACGTAGGGCAAACGGGTGACGGCTTGAATCATTTTCCTGGCTCCCTTCGAGTAAGCTCCTAACCTACGAGAACCTTATGGTTGTTAAAACACTATAAATTGCTTAAGGTTAGGTTAAGTTTCCCGGCATCGGTCCGATTCTTGCCTGGCGGCTTGCTCGAAAGCCGCCTATAATGGCCTCAAAGGAGCATGCCGATGCCTCAGATCATTCAGCTCGATCACCCGCTGGTATTGCACGCCGTGGCCGAGCTTCGGAACAAAGAAACCCCCACGTCGCGCTTTCGCGCCCGCGTGCGCGAGCTCGCGAAGTTTCTGATCTACGAAGCGACCCGCGATCTGCCGACCGTTCCCGTGACGGTGCCGACGCCGATCACCGAGGCGCAAGGCCGCATGTTGGGCGGCGGCCCGTTGATCGTCGCGCCGATTCTGCGCGCCGGCCTCGCCATGATGGAGAGCGCGACCGAGTTGCTGCCCGAGGCCCAGGTGCGCCACATCGGGCTCTACCGCAACGAGCAGAGCCTGCAACCGGTGGAGTACTACCTCAAGCTGCCGGACACGATTCCGGCCGACGCCACCGTGCTGATCCTCGATCCGATGCTCGCCACGGGCGGCAGCGCGACCGCGACAATCGAGGCCTTCAAGAAGCGCGGCGCGCGCAACATCAAGTTCCTGTGCCTGATCGCCGCGCCGGAGGGCGTCGCCAACGTGCATGCCCAGCATCCGGACGTGCCAATCTACACGGTCTCGGTGGACTCGCATCTCAACGAGAACGGTTACATCGTGCCGGGCCTGGGAGACGCCGGCGATCGCGCCTTCGGCACCGCGCTCTAGCATGCGCGCCGAGATCCTCTGCGTCGGCACGGAGCTGCTGATCGGCCAGGTCGTCAACACCAACGCCACCTTTCTGGCGCAAGAGCTCGCGAGCCTGGGCATCGACGTCTACTGGATCGTGACGGTCGGCGACAACTTCGCGCGGCTGGATGCCGCGCTGCGCGAGGCGGCCGGCCGCGCGGATCTCGTGATCCTCTCGGGCGGGTTGGGGCCCACCGACGACGACATCACGATCGAAGCGATCGCGCGTTTGATCGGCGAAACGCCCGTGGAGCGTCCCGAGGTGCGCGCGCACATCGAGGCGCTCTTCGCGCGGCGCGGCCGCACGCCGCGACCGGACGTCTTCAAGATGGCCATGTTGCCGCCCTCGGCGACGGCGATTCCCAATCCCGCCGGCAGCGCCTGGGGCGTGGACGTGCGGCACGGCGGCGCGCGCTTTCTGGCCTTTCCGGGGGTGCCCTCCGAATTGAAGGCCATGTGGCGCGGCGTCGTGCCGAGCCTGCAGACCGGCGCCGTGATCCGCTCGGTGCTGCTCAAGTACGCCGGCATCGGCGAGTCCGACCTCGCGGCCCTGGTGGCGCCGTACCTCGAGCGCCCCAATCCGACGGTCGCGCCCTACGTGAGCACGGGCGAGGTGCATCTGCGCGTGACGGCCAAGGCGACCGGCGAGGCCGAGGCGCAAGCGCTGCTGGCGCCGGTCGTGGCCGAGCTCGAGACCATCGCGCCCTACTACTTCGGGCGCGACGCGGAAACGCTGCCGTCCGTCATCGGCGCGCGCCTCGCCGCCCGCGGAGAGACGTTGGCCGTCGCCGAGTCCTGCACGGGCGGGCTGCTCGCCAGCCGTCTGACGGACGTGATCGGCTCGAGCGCTTACTTCGTCGGCGGCGTGGTCGCCTACGCCACGCGCACCAAGGCCCTGGCCCTCGGATTGGACGCCGCCAAACTGGCGAGCGAAGGCGTCGTCACGCCCGACGTGGCCCGCGATCTCGCCGAGCACGTGCGCGAGCGATTGGGCGCCAGCTGGGGCATCGGCATCACGGGCTACGCCTCGGAGGGCGCCGGCGTGCCCGCAGATCAGGTCGGGCTCGTGTATTACGGCGTCTCGAACCCACGCGAAACGCGCGTGGCGTGCGGCCGGTACGGCGGCGCGCCGCGCGAGACCGTCAAGCACCGCGCCACCCAGGACGCGCTCGATCTGCTGCGGCGTTGGCTCGAAAGCGCGAACGATGCCACATAACGGCACGTTTGCGCCCCGAGGCCCCGTCGCAGGCGGCGGTGACGGGCGTCTGGCGTGCCACCGCCACTCATGGTACCCTTGTACAAATCTTAGTAATCGAGCGAGGAGACCTTCCCACCCATGACGGTCGGCACCTTTTCCTTGGTACTGCACAGTCACTTGCCCTACTACCGGAAGGCCGGCAAATGGCCCTTCGGCGAGGAAAACCTCTTCGAGGCGATCGCCGAGACCTATTTGCCGCTGCTGAACGCCTTCAACGCGTTGCGCGCGGAGGGCATCCAGGCGAAAGTCACGCTCGGCATCACGCCGATTCTCGCCGAGCAACTGGCCGACGAGTACCTCAAAGAAGGCTTCGAGGCCTACATGAGCGACGTGCTCGATCGCATCGAGCTCGATCGCGAGCGCTACGAGGGCACGGGCGATCCGCGCGCCGAGCTGGCGGACTTCTACCACGACTGGTACCGCGATCGCCTGCACGACTTCCAGGAGACCTACGCCCGCGATCTGCTGGGCGCGTTCCGCGCGCTGCAGGACGACGGCTGCCTCGAGATCATCACCTCGGCGGCCACGCACGGCTTCAGCCCGCTGCTGAGCCGCGACTCCTCGCTCTCGGCGCAGTTCAAGGTGGGCGTCGACAACTACAAGAAGTACTTCGGCCGCGCGCCCCGCGGCGTGTGGCTGCCCGAGTGCGCCTACCGCCCGGGCTACGAAGAGGGCGAGACCTACCGTCCGCCGATCGATCAATTCCTGCACGAGAACGGCCTGAATTACTTCTTCACCGACTCCCACGCCGTGGAGGGCGGCAAGACGGCGGGCTACCGCCGTTACATCGGCTTGTACGGCAACATCGAGTACATTCCGATGCCCGAGCGCCCGCTCTCCGGGCTCACGACCTACCAGGGCTACTGGATGCCCGAGAACCCGGTCGCGGTCTTCGCGCGCAACGAGGCCGCGGGCTATCAGGTCTGGTCCGCCGCCGAGGGCTACCCGGGCGATCCGTGGTACCGCGAGTTCCACAAGCGCGACGGCCACTCGGGCCTGCAGTATTGGCGCGTCACGGGCCCCAATTGCGATCTGGCCGACAAGGACTTCTACAATCCCCAGCTGGCCGCCCAGCGCGTGCACGAGAACTCGGACCACTACGTGGGACTGATCTACGACATGCTCAAGCGCTACCAGGAAGCCAGCGGCGAGGAAGGCCACATCGTCGTGCCTTTCGACACCGAGCTCTTCGGCCACTGGTGGTTCGAAGGCGTCGAATGGATCAAGCAAGTGATTCGCAAGATGGCCAAGGGCAGCGGCATTCGCCGCGTGACGGTCGGCGAAGTCGTCGAGAGCGAGCCGCCCAGCCACGCCTACCAGCTGCCGGAGAGCACCTGGGGCGCGGGCGGCCACTACCACGTCTGGATGAACCCGGACGTCGAGTTCATGTGGCCGATCATTCACCGCTGCGAGGAGCGCATGGAAGAGCTGGTGCGCCGCGTGCCGACGCCCGCGACGCCGCTGCAGGAGCGCGCCCTCAACCAGGCGGCGCGCGAGCTGCTGCTGCTCGAAGGCAGCGACTGGCCCTTTTTGGTCACGACCGGCCAGGCCAAGGCCTACGCCGTCGAGCGCTTCAACGACCACGTGGATCGCTTCGACACGCTGGTGGACGCGATTCTCGCGGGCACGCTCGACGAGGAGACGGTGGCCGAGATCGAGGGCATCGACAACGCCTTCTCCGAGATCGACTACCGCGACTTCGCCAATCGGCAGGCCCGCGCGGGCGTGAAATCCTGAGTCTTCAAACGGCGTGCCGCGGCGCGGCACGCCTGTACGGAGCCCGGTCCGGAGTGGTATAGTGGCGAGCATCGCTTGCTGAAATCCGTCGAAGGCCCGTATGCTCCTCGCCGATCAAAACAGGATCCAGTTCGCCATGGGGGTGCACAACCACCAGCCCGTGGGCAACTGGGATCGCGTGATCGAAGACGGCTACCAGCACTCCTATCTGCCCTTCATCGACGTGCTCGAGCGCCATCCCGGCGTGCAAATGTCGATCCACTACGCGGGGCATTTGCTCGCGTGGCTCGGCCGGCACCATCCCGAGTTCCTCGAGCGCATTCGCGCGATGGTGGCGCGCGGGCAGCTCGAGATCGTCACCGGGCCTTACTACGAGCCGGTGCTCGGCATCGTGCCGGACGACGACAAAATCGGCCAGATTCGCCATCTCACGCAGGCCGTGCACCGCGCCACCGGCTACGAGGCCCAGGGCATGTGGCTCACGGGTCGCATCTGGGAGCCGCACCTCGCCAAGCCGATCGCCGAGGCGGGCGTGCGCCACGTCGTGCTGGACGACACCCACTTTCGCGCCGCAGGCCTGCGCGGCCCCGAGCTCTTCGGCTACTACCAGACCGAGGAGCAGGGCGCCGAGCTGAGCGTCTTTGCGATCAGCCGCCAGCTGCGCGCGATGATCCCCTTCCATCCGCCCGAGAAGGTGATCGACTACCTGCGCAGCCACGCCACGCCGGACGGCAGCCGCCTCGCGCTCTTTTTCGACGACGGCGAGAAGTTCGGCGGCTGGCCCAACACGTACAAGCCCGTCTACATCGACGGCTGGCTCGATCGCTTCTTCGGCTTGATCGAGGAGCATCGCGACTGGATCACGAGCACGACCGTGCAGGGCTATCGCGAGGCGCACAAGCCCTGGGGGCGCCTCTATCTGCCGACCTGCGCGAACCTCGAGATGCAGGCCTGGGCGCTGCCGCCCGAGCAGACGACGCTCTTCGAGGAGGCCCGCGCGAACGTCGATCCGCGCTACGTCGAGTTTCTGCGCGGCGGCTACTGGCGCCACTTTCTGATCAAGTATCCCGAATCGAATCAGATGCACAAGAAGATGCTGCGCGTGGCGAGCCAGGTCAAGGCCGCGGCGGGCGTCGAGCAGGCCGTGCCGGTGGGGGCGCCCGCGAGCGTGGTCGACACGCTCACCGAGGCCCGCGAGGCGCTCTGGCGCGGTCAGAGCAACGATCCTTACTGGCACGGCGTCTACGGCGGCATCTATCTGAACCATTTGCGCGCGGCGAACTACGGCGCGCTGTTGCAGGCCGAGACGCGCTGCGATCGCCTGCGGCACGGCGACGGCGAGTTCTGCGAGCTCGAAGTGACGGATTTCGACCGCGACGGCAGCGTCGAGGCGCTCGTCTCGACGCGCACGCAGAACCTCTACCTCACGCCGGGCTACGGCGGCGCGCTCTTCGAGCACGACTACAAGCCGCGCCACATCAATCTGCTCGACACGATGGCGCGCCGTCCCGAGGCCTATCACGCCAAGATCTCGCGCGCGATTCACGCCCAGGAGCTCGTGAATTTGGCGCCGACGGCGATCGGCGAGCGCGTCGTGACCAAGGAGTCCGGCCTCGAGCGCCTGCTGCACTACGACTGGTACCGCAGGCTCTCGCTGCTGGATCACTTCATTCATCCGGACACGCGGCTCGAGACCTTCCACAACATGAGCTACGGCGAGCAGGGCGACTTCATCAACCAGCCGTACGAGCTCTCGACGCGCGAGGGCGATCACGGCGTGATCATTCGCCTGGTGCGCGACGGGCACGTGTGGGTGGGGCCCGAGTTCTGGCCGATCCGCGTGGAAAAGCAGATTCTCGTGCCGCGCGAGGGCGCGGGCTTCGTCGCGGACTACACGATCACCAACCTCTGGGATCGCCCGCTGGAAGTGGGCTTCGGCGTTGAATTCAATCTGAACATGCACTCGGCCGACAGCCCCGCCTGCAGCTTCTTCTCCGAGACCGGGCGCCACATCGAGCCGCTGGGCCTCGCCGCGATGGCGCAGGAGGAGAGCATCGCCGAGATTGGCGTGCGCAACGCCGCCGAAGACTTCGAGGTCCACTTCGCCTGGAGCGAGCCCGCCACGCTCTGGCGCTTTCCGATCGAGACGGTTTCGCGCTCCGAGGCCGGTTTCGAGCGTGTCTACCAGAGCTCGGTGCTCTTCCCCCATTGGCGGCTCGCCCTTAGCGCCAGCGGCTCGTGGAGCTGCCGGGTTGAACAGCAGGTGAAATCGCTATGAAACGACTCCTTCCCCTTCTGATGGCCGCCACCGTGTTGGCCGCCGCCCCGGCTTCGGCGCAGGACGCCTCGCTCGAGCAGACGCTCAACGCGGGACTGCTCGCCTTCAACAAGGGCGATCTGCAGGGCTACGTGCAGGACCTGATGCCGCGCATGAGCTACAACGAGATCGCCCTCGAGCGCACGCGCGTGCTCGCGATCGATCGCGCGCTGCAGGAGACCTTTCCCCAGCTCAGCTTGAACTATCGCCGCATGCGCGTGAACCCCGTGAGCCAGGACGAGGCGACCGCCTCGATCGAGACCGAGTACAAGGGCAGCACGCCCAACTACAACGGCTCGGGCATGCCCGCGGTGTACCGCGAGGAGGGCCAGGCCACGGCGCTGTATCAGCGCGTGGACGGCAAGTGGCTCACGGGCCAGATGCAGGTGGCCTGGGACGACTCCTACGTGGACGTCGGTCAGACGTTCGGCATCATCGGCTTCTCGGTGCTGCCCACGCTCGCCGAGCCCGGCCAGCCCTACTCGCTGCGCCTCTACGCGGGCACCGACGACAACCCGGGCACGGCCGTGAGCTATGCCTACGCCATCGTGCCGCTGTCCATGCTCATGGCCCCCGAGGGCGCGAGCCGCCTCTACGACCACATGCAGTTCCGATTGCTGCCCGTGACGGGTATTGACGCCAGCTTCAAGGCGCCCAAGCATCCCGGCAGCTACGTGCACGTGCTGGTCATGAACAAGTTCGAGCACCTCGGCGGCAGCGAGACGCTGCTCGGCCAGAAGGTCTATTCGCGCCTGATGCGTGTCGACGAGTAAGCGTCGAGCGCTCGCACGGCATCCGCTGGGTATAATGCTCGGGTGATGCCCGACGGAGGTGGCGTGCAGCAAACGGACGAGCCGCGCGAGGTCTTTCTCGCGATTCCGATGATTCCGGACATGGAGATGGCCGCGACGCAGACCGCGGACCATGTGCTGCGCATGTTGCACTTCAGCGACGATCAGATCGACGAGGTCAAGCACGCGCTGATCGAGGCCTGCATCAACGCGTTCGAGCACAGCGCGAGCGAAGAAGACCAGGTCTTCGTCACCTTCCGCATCGAACCCGAGGCGCTCGTCGTGGTGATTCAGGACTTCGGGCACGGCTTCGAGCCGGGCGCGGTCGAACGGCCGCAGCTCGAAAACAAGCTCGGCGCCAATTACAAGCGCGGCTGGGGCTTGATGATGATGGAGTCGCTGATGGACGCCGTCACCATCGAAAGCGGCCCGCAGGGCACGCGCATCACCATGACCAAGAAACGGACCCAGGAGGCTCTCTCGTGATCAACCAGTTCGCGCTCACGGTGCACAAAGACCCGCAGCAGCGCTTCGCCGTCATTCACACCGACGGCTACGTGAACAACCTCGGCGGCGAGAAGATCGGCGAGGCCGCCCAGGCGCTTCTGGACGAGGGCTTTCGGCGCGTGGTGATCAACATGGCCAAGTCCACCGTGATCAACTCGATCGGCATCTCGATTCTGATCGAGGTGCTCGAGCGCATGCAGGAAGTCAACGGCGAGTTGGCCTTCTGCTGCCTCACGCGCACGATCGCCAAGACCTTCACGATCATGGGCCTGGCGCAGTACGCCGGCATGTACGAGAGCGAAGCCGAGGCCGTGAACGCCTTGCTCGCGGGGTAATCACATGGACGCACGCACCCAGGAAGACGTCGAGGCCCTGGAGCGTTTGCTCTACATCCTCTCCGCCCTCGGAGAGATGGCCGAGCAGATGACCACCAATCCGAACCCGCTGACCAGTCTGCGGGCGATTCTGCACATGGCGAAAGGCGCGTTCGGCATCGGCCGCGGCGCGTTGTTGCTCTATCAGGGCGCGGATCAGACCCTGACGATGGTCGGCGAGGGCCTCGAAGAGCGCCCGGCCGCGCTCGAGGTGGGCCCCGAGGCCCGGCGCTACTTTCTCGCCGAGGCGGGCAATCTGCTCGAGGATCCCGGCGAGCCCCATCCCGCGCTGAACAGCTTCTTTGCGGCCAACGCCGATGCGCTCGCGGGCTTGCCGCAGGCCCTCTGGCTGCCTTTGAGCGTCAATCGACACTTTCTGGGCGTGCTGATGCTCGGCGAGAAGCTCTCCCGCCAGCCGCTGAACCGCACCGAATCGGACACCATCACGCTGATCGGGCGCCAGCTGGCCGTCGCGCTGCACAACTTCCAGCTCAATCGCGAGCTCAAGGGCGCCAATCTGCAGCTGGGCCTCAAGGTGCGCCAGCTCGAGCAGCTTTACGACATCAGCCGGGACATCAGCTCGACGCTCGACCGCAGCCGCATCACGCGCGAGGTCGTCATTCGCGCGATCGAGCTGGTCGACGCGCGCAAGGGCATGTTGCTCGCCGTGAGCGACGTGGGCGATCGCCTGGAGGCCGTCTCGACCTTCGGCTTCGAGCACGTCGACGGCCAGCTGGCCTGGCCGCTCAACGGCTGGCTCAGCCCGATCATCGCCTCGCGCGCGCCGGTGCACTTCGACGAGGTGTTGCCGCCGGAGCTCTCAGCCGAGCGCTGCCTCGCCGTGCCGGTCGCCTATCAAGAGCGCCTCTTCGGCGTGCTGGCGGTGTTCGACAAGGAGATCCGCGGCGCGCTGGGCGAATTCACGGACGAGGATCTGCCGCTGTTGATCAACCTCGCCTCGCAGGCGGCCACGGCGATCGAGAACGCGCGCCTGTACGAGCTCGCGACGGTCGACGGCCTCACGAAGCTCTACATCCGGCGGCACTTCGAGCAGCGCCTCGCCGAGGAGCTGCGGCGATCGCAGCGCTACGGCACGCGCTGCAGTTTGATGACGCTGGACATCGACCACTTCAAGAACTTCAACGACACCTACGGCCATGCGATCGGCGACGAGGTGCTCAAGCTCGTGGCGCGCACGATTCGCGCCAGCGTGCGCGAGGAGCTCGACATTCCGGCGCGCTTCGGCGGCGAGGAGATGATGGTGCTGATGCCCGAGACGGACGCCAATGGCGCAATGTCGCTCGCGGAGCGCGTGCGCGAGGCGATCGAAGCCGTCGCGCTGCCGGGCCCCGGCGGCGTGCCGCTTCGAGTGACCGTCTCGATCGGCGTCGCGACCTATCCGCAGCACGCCGAGACCGAGGACGCGCTGCTTGAAGCCGCGGACAAGGCGCTCTACGAGTCCAAGCGCGGCGGCCGCAACCGCACCACGCTCGCCGCCGAGCCGATCCCTTCCTGAGCCGGCGCTTCGACGGCTGATTCTGCCCGCCCCCGCAAACGGGCGGGATATCTCGCTCGCCTCCTGAAAGCGACGGCGTGGCGACGGCTTGCGTTTGCCAGCTTGCTACAAGTACGGTAAGATCGCTCCCACCCAACACGTCGCCCCTTCCGACACAGTCGTCGCAACCCAAGGAGCCACAAAAGCAGCTATGAACCATTTGATCATTTACGGCAGCCCGATCGTGGCCGTCGTAACCCTCATCGTCGCGGGCTTGATCGCCGCGAACATCATGAAGCGGCCCGCCGGCACGGCCCGCATGCAAGAGATCGCCGGCGCCGTGCAAGAGGGCGCGAAGGCGTACCTCAACAAGCAGTACACCTACGTGCTGATCGTCGGCGTCGTGGTCGCGATTCTGATCGCCATCTTCCTCGCCTGGAAGACCGCCCTGGGCTTCGCGATCGGCGCGCTGTTCTCGGCGCTCGCCGGCTACGCCGGCATGAACACCTCCGTGCGCGCCAACGTGCGCACCGCCGCGGCGGCCGAACGCGGCCTCGGCGCGGCCATGGACGTGGCCTTCAAGGGCGGCGCCGTCACCGGCCTCGCGGTCGCGGGCCTCGGCCTGTTGGGCGTGTCGGGCTTCTACCTCGTTTTCCGAGATCCCAACGCCATCATCGGCATGGGCTTCGGCGCCAGCTTGATCTCGCTGTTTGCCCGCGTGGGCGGCGGCATCTTCACCAAGGCCGCCGACGTCGGCGCCGACCTCGTGGGTAAGGTCGAGGCCGGCATTCCCGAAGACGACCCGCGCAACCCCGCCGTCATCGCGGACAACGTGGGCGACAACGTCGGCGACTGCGCCGGCATGGGCGCCGACCTGTTCGAGACCTACGTGGTCACGCTGATCGCCGCGATGCTGCTCGGCCACCTGTTCTTCCCGAACACCGTGCAGTTCGTGATCTACCCGATCGGCCTGGGCGCGATCGCCTTGATCGCCTCGATCATCGGCGCCTTCGCGGTGCGCCTGCCCAAGGGCAGCACCAAGGTCATGAGCGCCCTCTACATGGGCGTGGGCGTCACGGCGGTGGTCGCGTTCATCGGCTTCGTGCTTCTGACGATGGGCCTGTTCAAGGGCGTGACGCTGGGCGGCACGCCCGTCAGCATCGGCCGCCTCGAGACGGCCGCGCTGGTCGGTTTGCTCGTCATGGCGTTGATCACCTGGATCACCGAGTACTACACCGGCACCGAGACCCGTCCCGTCAAGGACGTCGCCAAGGCGTCGGAGACCGGCTCGGCCACCAACATCATCGCCGGCCTGGCGGTCGGCATGGAGTCCGTCGCCCCCGCCGTGTTGCTGATCGCGGCCGCCATCTTCGTGGCGTTCTGGGTCGGCCAGGGCTTCGACGGCCCGCAGTACTACCCGCAGGCCATCTACTCGATCGCCGTCTCGGCGGTCGCGATGCTCTCGACGGCCGGCATGGTCGTCGCACTCGATTGCTTCGGCCCCATCACGGACAACGCCGGCGGCATCGCCGAGATGTCCGAGATGCCGCACGAGGTCCGTCAGAACACGGACGCGCTCGACGCGGTCGGCAACACCACCAAGGCCGTCACCAAGGGTTACGCGATCGGCTCGGCCGGTCTCGCCGCGTTGGCGCTCTTCGTGTCCTACACCCAAGATCTCCATAAAGTGCAGGAGCTCAAGGTGCCCGGCACGCCGTTCATGTCCTTCAGCCTCAGCGATCCGATGGTGCTGATCGGCCTGTTCATCGGCGGCTTGCTGCCGTTCTTCTTCTCGTCGCTGTTCATGAACGCGGTCAGCCGCGCCGCGCAGTCGGTCATCGCCGAGGTGCGCCGCCAGTTCCGTGAGCTGGGCATCCTCGAGGGCAAGAACAAGCCCGAGTACGGCACCTGCGTCGCGATCGTGACCGGCGCGGCCATCCGCGAGATGATCGTCCCCGGCGTGCTCGCCGTGGTCGCCCCGCTGGTCGTCGGCCTCGTGCTCGGCCCGGTGGCGCTGGGCGGTTTGCTCGTGGGCGCCATCGTGACGGGCCTGATGCTCGCGCTGATGATGTGCACGGGCGGCGGCGCCTGGGACAACGCCAAGAAGCTGATCGAGATGAGCGGCGCGAAGGGCACCCCGACGCACGCGGCAGCGGTCGTGGGCGACACGGTCGGCGATCCGTTCAAGGACACCGCGGGCCCGTCGCTCAACCCGATGATCAAGATCCTGAACATCGTGGCCCTGCTGATCATCCCGCTGATGGTGGCGATTCACACCCCCGCCAAGGCGAGCCTGGAGGCGACGCCGATCCCGACCGTCTCGCCCGCGACGACCACCGTCGCGCCGGCCGTGCCGGGTCAGAAGAAGGGCGTCAACCCCGTGACCGGCATGCCGGCCTCGGGCACCGCCTCGGCGACCGCCAGCGGCACCCCCTAATCCAGGAATCAGGAGGGCTCCGTGAGCGCCATCGATGGGTTGCGCTTGCTGGGGTACCTCCTGCTCCTCGGGGGGCTGCTCTACTTCTTATATCAGTTCTTGCCGGCTCCTGAGCCGCGCGTCGAGCCTTCGGCGCGCCCTCAAGAGCCGGCAAGGCGTTTGCTGGACTGGG